>NZ_JAVJQN010000016.1:0-146502 GCF_040218245.1 Coleofasciculus sp. E1-EBD-02
CACCATAACTGGAGAGAATCCGACACTCCTACGAGCCGATTTACGACCACTGGTTCTATCCACATCAGCCATGACCAATTCATAGTGAATGGTACTAATGGGGAACAGCCTAAACAACTCTTTAACTACTCGTAGCTCTAACTGTCTATTGGCTCGAATTGAGGGAGGTAGTTTAGCTTGTTTCCGGTTATCAAATCGCTTTTGACGATGGCAACGTTCAGAGTAAGGTAGCTTCCGATTAATCCGTCTACCTCTCCTTGCTCGACGCATAATCCGCCGTAGTTCCATCCGTTCCTTGACCGTTTTGAATGGTAGAACTAGATGAGACATCCAGAGGGTAGTGAGGCTTGATTGAACCCCGATCCCTGAGTAGCATTTGCCTGGATCTATACCCACGGCTATAGGTTGCGCTTCCTCTCCTGTTTCAAAGGTTAGTTGAATGGCAAAGCATCCTAAGTTGTTGTGTACGATTTTGGCTTTACCGTCTCTTAGCCAACGCCTAGCACGGCTGGGTTTAGTCGGCATTAACGGCTTGCCTGATTTCGATAGAACTGGTACTCGTAGCATGGTGATAAACCTCACGAGTGAGTGTATAGTCCCTTCCCGCCATCTCGGTTAAGATGTCTTGACTTAACAACAGCCCAACAAAAGGCTTTAGATTTAATCCGGACTAGGGAAGCATCCAGGTGTCTGTACCAAACCGAGACTCTATGCGGTATTCAACGGTTTAAATTGTAATTTGTTTTACAATCCCCACGCTCCACGTTAGTAGCGTGGGGTTGTTGAACAGCCGATCTCCAGGGATTGCTCGGTTGGGTGTGATTGTAGCAATGAGGCAGTGGCGCTAGTTGGCTCTACCTAATTAATTAGGGTAGCTCAGTTCGAGCTGAATGAGGGGTTAACCGTCTAGATGACTCTCGCCAAGAGGCTGGGTTCCGTCTCAGTTGCACTAGTTTTTTTAGACAGGACTTACGCAGATACGCCATCCATAGCGGGAATGGTGGGTTACGCTGCGTTAACACACGATGGCGGCGTGACATAGCTAAAATGGTATATTATAGCGATCCTAAATTGGTTGTGGCAATTTTGAAAACTGAAACCCTTGCTATACCTGGGTTTCAAGCCGCTCACTTGTTGCATCCTATTTAGGCTTGCTATAGTAGGGGCGCACCGACGTGCGCCCAATTTAACCGATTTAATTGTCAAATCTATTCCATAATTTTAGTTGTGTCAATCCACTACTGGCGTGACCCAAAGTATTAACTTTTGTATCAATTTCCTGTTTCAACCACAGACCATCGAATAGTTATGTAAAATCTCCCTTTTAGAAAAAGGGAGAGTGTCAAAAACAAAACATCAAGAGGTAAAAATGCTATTTCATATATTTCATATTAAGAACGGATGGACTATCAAATTTTTGTTGATGGTTATATCCTTACTAACAGTTTTATCTTCTAAACCTGCTTTTGCTAATCAGGCATGTTCTATTGTTGAATTTAATGGTTCGGATGCCAAGCTTCGTTATACTAATATACAAGGTAATGCAAGTATCAGGACACTTTCCCAATCTAATTCAGTGAGAGGTTGGAGTTATAAAGGTCGTCTAGCTAGTTACGTTATCTTCAACGGTAGTGAATCAATTGTCATTGTACAGGAATTTAATCCAGACACAGGACAATTTGGTCGTAAACTAGCAACTATTAATATTTCAAATAGTGATAGCATTCGCGGATGGGATTGGGATGAGTCAAAAGGAATAGCATCATTTTTGTTCGTAAATAGCTCAGGTACTTTCGTAGCTGTACAAGAGTTTAGTTTACAAGGATTCGGTTCTCGAATAGCAACCGTAAAACTTTCTAATAGTGCTTTAAGTAAATTAGGTTCTTCTTGGACATGGAATGCTACCTTAGCTGAATACACTTTAAATGGTCGAACTAAAGTACAATATTTTGATAGTGATTCTTTTGGTTCTGTACTTCCTAACGAGAGCCGACATGTTGGGAATAATATAGTTGGAAGAAGTTGTTACTAAGAGCCTTAAAAAAGTCAGATACAGACATTGGTGAGGGTGCATGTTAACGCAAGTAGGTTGGCCCCTTGGAACGAAACAACTCCCTTGGTTAACTTGAGCATTTTGTGCCAACCTGATATGCTCCCCATTGGTGACAAGTTAAAACTGGAGTTTAGACTAATTCAACGGAACCGGAAACTTGCTTCATGGAAATAGCCTCATTGATGGACTCAACTGAAACTGCCTCTGCCTGGGCATTCGAGTAGTTTTTCAGACCACATTGTCCATAGCTTGTGCTATGAGGTATAGCAACCGCCAAGACGGTTAGGACACCATGGATTTGTAGAGACGTTCCGGCGGAACGTCTCCATACAGTGCTCATACTGTCCCATGTAGAGATATTACCGACAACGCCTCTACTCGTTGAATTTCCTGAATTTTATTTTTTGGAAAATTATCCTGTCCGCAATTATACGCTATTTGGGGTAGATAGGCTCGACAATCTTTAAGAAAATTTGATTAAATAGGACAAAAATCATCCACATCCAGATAATCAATGGGCAATCTTATGCAATCACAGGCAGCTTCCTCCCCCAATAGTCGCCCTTGGTATGAAAAAGAGGACGGTACTTGTACTATTTTAGAACCAACCCTCGTTGATATTGGAGCCAATCAACCGCCTCACCTGATGTTCCCAGTCCACTGGGCTAAATCCCTGGAAATTTTGCCCAAAGCGAAACAGATAGCAGACGAACACCAAGCCATGTTAGTTTTACTGCTCCACGGAGAGGCATCAAACAGTGAAATTATGTCGCTAGTCTTACAATTAGCCGAGACTCAAGTTTTACCGTTATGGATTGGCGAGCAAAATCGCCGGAAAGTGGGTCAAATTATTTCCATGTTGTCTAACCAGCTTCAAGGAAATCCTAACCGGGCAGAGGGGAATGCCAGTCCGTCTTAAACGGTTCTGCATTTAAACCTTAATGTCAATCATGGCGAAATCATTGTATGTAGTGCGAGCATCTTGCTCGCTACTAAAAATCTTTCTCCCTACTAATACCCAATTTAAATGCATGACGGCTTAACCGAAAGTAGCTCGCTTGCCAAGATGTTGAAGTTTTGGCGATTAACTCAAATAAGCGATAAAATCGGTGTCAAGACATTGGCGACTCCCTAGGAAATCTTTTCCACCGACCAATTTTTAATCACGCGCAGTTGGGTTGGGTGTGCTGTTCCTGAAGCATTGGGTACATCCTGCTGGGCTTGTATTGCCTTGTTGAGAAATTCCATTTGCTCTTTAATCTGTTGGAATTGACTTTGCAGTTTTTCCAAGTCTGAGGGAGTCAGTGCAGGGGTCACATTCTGCGGTTGGCTTGGGGCTTTTTTGGACGCATAAGCCATGTAAGTTTGGGCAGAAGCAAACTTGGCGGCGGCGGATTGCACGGTGGCTGGAGTAGAACTCTCAGAGGGCGTCGTCGCCAGTGAAGTATTAATTACAAAGGGAGGAGACGACGGTGCAGGTGCTGGTTTGACCTCTGGCTGGGGAGTCGGTGCAGGTTCCGGTTGAGTCACTTGGGGTCGTGACAATGCAGGTTCCGGTTGACTCTGTTCAGGTGCTGGTTCTGATGCGGATTGAGCTGGCTGCTCCTCTGGAGACGGCTGGACTCCAGTTTGGAGTTCTTCATCCAAAAAGGAGGTTAAGCCAGAGGCGGTTAGTCGAGATTCTTCGGCTTTGAGAGACTCTAATAATTCGTCTCGTTCTTTCAAGTTTTGCTCCAAACTGGAGAGTTGTGCTTCCGTCTGTGCAGATTTACGGGCAGACTGACGCCAACCGGTTATGGCGATGCTAGAGGCTCCTGCTGTCAAGCCGAGTACAGCCGCTAAACCTAGGTAAGGCATCGCCACATTAGGATCTCGAAGTTCCCCATGAAATATAGGTTCGTCTTGGAGTTGAATGGTAACTGGCTGATCCCCAAAGATAGCCAGAGGTAATGTCAAGACACCAAAGACGGCGGTCGAGATAACGGCGGGTGTAATTAAGAATCGTTGTAGTGGAGAGCCCGTCATAATTTGTAGTTCCTAGTGACAATTTCCAGTTTTCCAGTGTTCGTCGTACTGCTAATTACTATTAAACGTTGGCGAGAGAAATTCCAATTGGCAGGAGGACTTTCAGGGGGACTGTTTTAAGGTTAATCTTTGTGACAAAAAATGTCCATATAGTTTTATAAAGTTACGATTAAGAATCAGAGGCTAATTGCGTATTTTTACGTAAACTTTATAAACCTATAATCTCTTTACAATTAAAGCTCAAAGAGAGAAAATATTACAAGAGACGAGGGAACATCAGATAGAGACTTCGGGTCAAACTCGACAGGGTGAGGAACAGTCTTGACCCAAACAAAACAAGCTCTCTCCGGTGCTGACAATTTTGGGCTCATTTCTTAACTCTAAGCCAGTTGGCTATACCCCCTAGACTTTATCTAGAATACTGAGTAGACAGGAGAGCGATCGCTTGGAGGAGTCGATTGGGATAAACGTCTGTCACAACTCCCAGGAATTGCCAAGCCCAGTTTGAAATCGTCACAGTTTCTGATTCGGATATCCACAGCACTATGTTTAACGTTTTCCAAGACCTGCTCTTACCCATTAGCCACATCCCATCCCTATTGCTACGCCGGATGAGGAAGCCCTTGACCCAAGCCCAACAGCGGGCAGAAGGTAGATGGCATAAGGGATTTATCCCGATGCCAAAGGCATCAGCTTGGGCGCGATCGCCAGGAAGCAAGGATTTGTCGCCCCCACTGCAAAACAATACCCAGGAACGAAGGCGAAAAGTCCGGGGCTTACGCCGAGGGATTTGTTTCCTCTTAGCCTTCCTTTTATCACTGGTGATGGGCGTCGATTGGGCAACAGATTTACCCGTGGCGGCGACGAACAATCCCATCATTACCGTTACCTTTCCCCTTTCGACCGAGGGAGCAAAAATCGTGGATGCGACAGGTAAACCTGTCATTCTGCGAGGCGTAAACTGGTTTGGTATTGAAACCGAAATGCACGCCCCTCACGGGTTGTGGAAACGGGATTATAAGGAGATGTTGGCTCAGATTAAAGCATTAGGATACAACATGATCCGACTTCCTTATGCCGTAAAATCCCTGAGATCTCCAGAGGTGACGGGTATTGACTACAGCATTGGTGCAAATGCAGAACTGGAAGGGAAATCGCCCCTACAGGTGATGGATATGATTATCCAAGAAGCCGATCGCCAAGGGTTAATGATTCTGTTGGACTCTCACCGACTCAACGATGAACGGATTCCCGAATTGTGGTATGGTGATGGCTTCACTGAAGCCGATTGGATTGACACCTGGAACGTGTTAGCCAGACGCTACAAAAATCAATTAAACGTGATTGGGGCTGACCTGAAAAACGAACCCCATGGGCGTGCCAGTTGGGGAACTGGGGATTTGGAAACCGATTGGCGACTGGCGGCGGAACGGGCTGGGAATGCGATTCTGGAGATTAACCCGGATTGGTTAATTGTGGTTGAAGGGGTAGAAAATAACGTTCCCGGTCAACAACTGGATATTCATTGGATGGGCGCGAATCTAGAGGGTGTGGAACGCTTCCCCGTGCGATTGTCCCGTCCTAATAAAGTGGTCTATTCCCCCCATGAATATGGTCCGGGCGTCTTTGATCAACCCTGGTTTTCTGAACCGAGTTTTCCTCAAAATCTCACCCGGCGCTGGGAAATCGGCTGGAATTATATTGCCAGAAAAGGAATCGCCCCCGTCTTTATCGGGGAGTTTGGCGGACGACAAGTTGATTCCCAATCCAAGGAAGGCGTTTGGCAACAGAAACTGGTTAATTTTGTGCAGAAAGAGGATTTGGGTTTTGCCTACTGGAGTTGGAATCCCAATAGTGATGATACCGGAGGACTGCTCAAAGATGACTGGCTGACGGTGCAGGAACCGAAGCAAGATTTACTGCAAGGAGTCCTAATTGCCACTCGGTTTGCCCACAAACCCGCCATGGCATTCATTCCTGATATTAAACCTAGTCCATCCCTAGGGATGAATCCCACCCTCAAACCCCGTCCCCGTCAACCGGAATTAAAAGTCACCTCAACGATGCGATCAGATTGGCAAGATGGGTTTTGTATGAGTATCGAGGTGATCAATCCCACGGATCAGGCGGTGAGGGATTGGCAAGTGCAGTTCCAGATGAATCAGGCGACAATTAGTCAGACCTGGAATGGGAACTTTAAAGCCCAGGGTTCAGAGTATGTCGGGAAACCCGTGGACTGGGGACGTGCGATCGCACCAGGAAAAAGCCGCGAGTTAGGATTTTGCGCCAATAAGCAGGGTTCGGATTACCAACTACGAGAACTGTCAGCCGTGGCGATTAGAAGTGACGCTGAGTTTCCTCCCTCCGTCAGGATTCCCACCACTCCACCGCAATTGAAAGTCATGTCTAATCTACAATCGGATTGGCAAGAGGGATTTTGCATGAGTTTAGCGGTTATTAATCCCACGGATAACCAAGTGCGTGACTGGCAAGTGCAATTTCAGATGAATCAAGCGGCGATTAATCAGAGTTGGAATGGGAATTTTCAACAGAAAGGATCAGAATATATTGTCACACCGATGGATTGGGGACGGGTTATTGAACCGGGACAAAAGCATGATTTGGGATTTTGTGCGAATAAGCAAGGTTCCGACTACCAGCCTCAGCAACTGATGGCGTCGAGTCGATAATCAGATATCAAGCCCTGAGGGTGACAAGGGACTTGAAGGTACTACTGGGTGTCGGGTGTCGGGTGTCGGGTGTCGGGTGTCGGGTGTCGGGTGTCGGGTGTCGGGTGTCGGGTGTCGGGTGTCGGGTGTCGGGTGTCGGGAAAAATTGACGCTTCGACTCCGCTCAGCGCCAACACTGAGCGGAGTCGAGGTGTTGAACTTTACTCAGGGAGTCACCAAAAACTCTATTGTTTATTCATTTTGACCCTGAAGTCCTTCCAGTTGACGGCGTTGCCTCGCCTGGAGAGCGCTCGCTCCTTACCCTATCTCCTCTTATGGGCTTTTGTGTTCCTTACCGACAAGCCCACACCCCACACCCCACACCCCACACCCCATATCCCACACCTACCCCACACCCTATACCCCATACTCCACACCCCACACCCCATACCCCATACCCCATACCCCACACCCCACCTACCTTTGACGCGAGCTTGTCACCCCTTCAGGAATAATGCTGTACCATAAGCTGCTTCTATGTGTCTGGGGGGTTGAATGGCAACCTGTAGCTGACGTTGGCGAATCGCTGTCCATGTCGTATTTTTAGCACCTCCTCCCGCCGTATAGACACAGGTGAGGGGAGTCGCACCGAGTTGTTGTAATAATTGATAGCCTCGTGCTTCAATACGGGCAATGCTTTCGAGTAAACCGTGGAGAAATTCGACAGGGTTGGCAGGTTGAGGTTCTAATTTGGGAGACAGATGAGGGTCATTGATGGGAAAGCGATCGCCTCTTTTTAATAATGGATAATAGTCTAGGGGACTTTCCTGCTCAGGGTTGATCTGATGGCTAAGTTCTTCAAGTTCTCTGTCACTGAAAAATTGTCGCAGTACAGCACCTCCGGTATTCGATGCACCGCCGGTTAACCATAAGTTTCCCAGTCGGTGAGAATAAATCCCGTAACTCGCATTCTCGACGCGGGTATGACTTAATAACTTCAAGACTAATGTAGAACCCAGAGAGGTTACCGCTTCACCGGGATTCTTGGCACCACTGGCCAGAAACGCAGCAATACTATCGGTTGTACCCGTACAAACCTGGCAATCTTGGCGTAATCCTAACCGGGAAGCAATCTCTGGAGTGACGTCACCGACTGGCGTTCCTGGAGCTAGGACTTTGGGTAATATTGGTGTGAGTGGGAGTTGTTTCATCCAAGTGGGATACTCTAGCTTTTCTGGGTCATATCCCAGCTTTAAGGCATTGTGATAGTCGCTAATTCCAAGCTTACCGTGTAATAAAAAGGCTAACCAGTCGGCTTGATGGAGGAAGTAATAATTGTCCAGAGTGCCTGGTGTATGGTGAATCAACCACAAGAGTTTCGCCAGACTCGAGGTAGCACTGAGAACGACGGAATTAGCTGGAGCAATCTGCTGTAATTGTTCCATCACGTCTATCCCTCGCCCATCATTATAAACAAGTGGCTCGGTGATTGGAGTCCCTTGGCGATCGCATAGCAGTACCGTTGCCGATGTCCCATCAATGGCGATACGAGTAATATCCTGTCGAATCGGTGTGGGAATTTGTTCAATCAGCCGATACAGAGTGTTTTGCCAAATTGCCGTTAATTCAGCCAGGGGAGTCGCCGCAAAGGTATATTGTGCTTCAGCTTGAACTGCACCTGTGGCGTCAATCACAATCGCCCGTGCGCCAGATGTACCGAAGTCGATTCCCAGGTAAAGGATTCTCGAATCTATCATAAGCTCTCGATAAATTCTGCTTAAACTAATACTGACATGATTGAACCGTATTCTGTGTTCACATAATGGGGGACTCTACGAATGAACACAACACTCCAGCCGTTAGTGGTTCGGCTGAGTACAGGGGCGATCGCACTTAGCTTTGCTGTCGGATTGAATTCCTGTACATCAAACGTTCAGTCTCAACAACCGCAACCGATCAACATTGATGGTTCGAGTACGGTTTACCCGATTACCCAAGCCGTTGCTCAAGAGTTTAACAACACCACTGAGACTCCCGTACAAGTGTCCGTGGGCTTTTCGGGTACAGGGGGCGGATTTGGAAAGTTTTGCGCTGGGGAAACTGACATTAACAATGCTTCACGCCCCATAAACACGCAGGAAATGGAAGCCTGCAAACAAGCGGGAGTCCCTTATATTGAATTACCCGTTGGCTTTGATGCGATTACGGTAGTCGTCAATCCGGAAAATGACTGGGCTGATAGTATCACCGTGCAAGAGTTGCAAAGGATGTGGGAACCAGCGGCGCAACGACAAATCACCAACTGGAATCAGGTGCGCCAATCGTGGCCCAACCGCCCCCTGAATCTCTATGGTCCTGGGACGGATTCTGGCACGTTTGATTATTTTACAGAAGCGATTGTTGGGAAAGCGGGAGCGAGTCGCAGCGACTATACTGCCAGTGAAGATGACGACATTCTCCAGCAGGCGGTGAGTCAAGATCCCAATGCTTTAGGGTACTTTGGCTTAGCCTATTACGAAGCGAATAAAGATGACTTGAAAGCTGTAGCAGTAGAAGATGGGAATCAGCCAGTGCTTCCGTCTCCGAAAACGGTAGAACAGGCTGAATATCAACCCCTTTCCCGTCCCTTATTTATCTATATTAATGCGGACAAAACGCAAAAGAATCCAGCGTTGAGAAAATTCGTTGAGTTTTATTTAGAGCAAGCGCCAGAGGTGGTTCGTTCTGTTGGTTATGTTCCCTTACCGGAAGAGGGATATCATTTAATTGAGGTGAAATTCTATAACAGTAAAACAGGAACCGTATTTGATGGGCAATCGGAGTTCGATCTCACCATTGGCGAGTTATTACGCAAACAACCCAAGTTCTAATCAAATTACTGATCAAGAATCCCCTTTGCCAGGGCGATTGAAATCGCAGCTACACAAACAAAGTCCGCCTGCGCGGACTGGATTATAACGGGGGTAGCGTTTCCCGGATTTGGTATTATCGGTTTGTGGCTCTCATGTTATTGGTAAAACCAGCCCCTACCTTCTATATTTTTTCTGCATATTCTGATGAGCTAGATTGAAAGGAGAATCTGAAGTTTAGAATAACCTGATGAAAAAACCATTCGTCTTAGGCGCCGCCTTCTTACTGATTACTGGATGGGGAATAACGCCGCCCTCTCCCTCTGTCAATGCTCAAACACCATTGGTTGAAACCATTCCCGACTCAGCCGAAAGTGCGGCGGAAGCGAAATCAACCATAGTCTTACTTGATCCAGGCGTTCAACCTCGGCAAATTTTGCGGTTTCAACCCGCCGCCAACACCAAGCAAACCACAGTCCTGACGATGAATATGGACATGACAGGGGCGGTGGATGGTCAGGTTATGCCTGATGTCAATATGCCTGCTATGCAGATGACGATTGAGTCAGAGGTGACTCAGGTTGAGGCGAATGGAGATGCTCATATTAAAGTGACTTACACTGATGTGGATGTAGTCTCGGATACAACCGCTTCGCCGGAACTAATTCAAAACCTGCGATCGCAACTGCAACAACTCCAAGATGTAACCATTGAGTTTGTGATTAATCAGCAGGGAATCACCAAAGATGTGGACGTATCGTTACCAGCGGATCTTGATCCCAACCTCCAACAACTTTTACAGCAAATGTTGAGTTCCTTAGAGCAATTATCAGCCGCACCGTTTCCCCAAGCAGCAGTGGGAGTGGGCGCAACCTGGCAAGTCTCTAGCGCTGTACCTGTTTCTGGGTTGCCATTGGATCAAGTCCAAGTCTTATATGAGGTGGAAGATATTAAGGAAGATCAGGTGACGCTGAAAATGAGTATGCAACAGCAATCTCAAGAATCGAGCCAAATGAATCTTCCCGGAACGCCTCCCGGTGTGAATTTTAAGATTCAGTCTTTTGCGATGCAAAGCGCGGGAACAATGACCATTGGGTTTGATCAGATCATGCCGCTTCAGGGAATGATGTCTACACTTTCTAACATGGAGTTTCTGGTTACAGAACCGGAAAGTGAACAAGAAAAGCTGATGCGGATGAGTTCGTCTATGCAAATCGAGATGGATTCTCCCTAAGATCTACTTATTCGTTCAAGCGATTGAGAAAACTAGAAATGCCATTTTCATAGGGCAGTGGAGAACGGTATCCTTCATCAATCATGCGAGCATGAATCCCATCGGCATCGGACAAACTCAGGATTCCGACAGAAGTTGCTTTAACTAGAATGCCCAACGTTCCGGTCAATCTGATACTGTGTTCTTTGGCGAACCGCCTAGCGGCTCCATCATCCGAGGCAAATACCCAGCCACGGGTACGAGCGATCGCCATTGCTTCTGCCTCTCCTGCGCCAAAACGTTGACCATACTCTAGGGCAAGTTGAAGCTCCCCAATATCGTCGCCTGGATTGACCTCACTTCTAGGGATTTGCAACCAACCCTCATCCAATGCCTGATTAACGACCTGTAATCTAGTTCTACCTCGTAACCAAGGATATTTCCAACCGCTATCAATTCCTGCCTGAATCTCCTATAGAACCGCTCGACAAATAAAGGCTCTACCTTCATAGAGCTGTCGTAAGATATCAAAAGCCTGTACCAGAGCAAAATTACTCAAGACGGTGTTATCGAAAATGATGGGTGATGCTTCTGGTTCAGGCATTCTCAATGTCATTCAATAGTTCTAACTCCCCACTCACACCCAAGTCTAAAGGGGCATTCCGAGCCTCAACTTGAACTTTAGCTTCTTCAACTGGAATCTCCAGCAGTTCAGCTAGTTTATTCAAGCTGATATAACCTAAACAATATGCCTCAAATGCCATCTCTGTGTACTCTTGGGGAAATTGCTTTAACTCATCAAAGGGAGGTAAAGAACGCTCAATTCGAGCCAGTAGTTTTCCGGGTTTCTCTTGACAAAATTGCTTGTAACTCTTTTGCTCAATTAACCCAACCCCTTTGTCAGCCATACGGTATAGCATTGCTGTGTAGCTCACCCCAAAATCCAGGGCGAGATACATAACTATTTCCGCCGTGATGATGCCATCAGACTTTTCCAGGTAAGTCATCAATCGCGGCACAAGTGCCTCTTCTGGCATCAGAAAATTGGCGGCAAACCATTGAGCGAAGTATTCCTCTGGCTTGCGATAATTACCACTCGGATTACAGGTAATTCCTTTGTGCTGACGATGAATCAGGTGATGGCAGTATTCATGAGCCAGTACGAAATTGAGGTTATTTGCACTATTGTTAACTAAAACAAAAGAACCGAGAGAGGGGGAAAAGATAAAACATCCGCCTAACGTGGGAGTTTTAAAAGGCAATGACATCACCCTGACGCCTTCACTCTCTAAAATGCTCAACATATCTCTGACAGGAGTACAAGAGCGAAGTCCTAATCTGGCACGCTCTTTTCCTGCCATCCACTTAGCAGCAGCCGGAGTGGGTTTGTAGATGTTATAGAGGGGTTCAGTGGAACAAGGACTAGGAATTCGATTCAGCGTCTGAGCTAAGTTGGCAAAATTGCGGTAAAATTTGCGGAACCGCTCAATTTGGTCTCGGTCTGGCGATATGTCTACAACCTGGTTGGCATTAAAGAGAATTGGCGTCGGATCGTCCTCAAAAACATCACTGGTTTCTACTGACATAGACTCTTCATCTAAGAAGAACAGAACACTCTTGCCAACCAAGCGAGCGAATTTCTGAAGTTCCAGGCTATCTACCTTCCGCTTTCCCCCTTCAATTAAAGACACAGCAGAACGCGATAGTCCTAGATGCTGTGCAACAGCATCTTGAGACAGTAATGCATCTTCCCTGGCAAGACGAATACGGCTACCTAGTTCTGCGTAGTCCATTCTCCTCTCTCGACTGACTTGTTAGATATTCGGACACGATGTTTAATCTTAGCCCGCAATAGCAACAAATTTTTACCTTTTTCTGTGAGATTATCTAAATAAATATGTTAACATAGGTTACGATAATCTAACTATTGAAGAGTAATTTATGTCTGACAAACTCAGGAAACCTGGTGAAAGTTCCAAGTCGTTCGATTTCAGGAAGGAATCAAACTAGGGAAGCTAATCTTAGTTTCGCGGGGAATGCAATCTCAGACTATTTCCCTTTTAAATAAGACCTATGCCTATAATTGGATATTTAATGCAAAATCCCACAACCCAAAGTTGTGGGATACGTTGATTAGGGAGCCAATCAAACAGAATGGTTTAGTTTTGATAGAATTTACCTTCGATATGATCTAACTTTTCCTCAATTTCAAAATGGTTGAGTTGTTCCCAGGCATCCGCGATCGCGAGAATTTCGCCAATTACGGAATGAGCGTTTTGCGAGGGTAAAATATCGGACATTTGCCAAATGCCTTGATCGATAACCGTATCCTCCAACATGATAATGTTGTGTTCAAGTTCTCTTCTAGCATCTTGGAGTAATTGACTCAGCCGTTTGGCATTGCGTTTTTTGGCTTTGAGTTGTTGACGAGTAAGTAACATAGTGATTTAGAAGGAGTCGTAATCGACTACTGATAAGGGATTCAACTGCCACTAAAATGGGGTCAGTATTTATGATTTTCTTAGCCTGTGCCAGCCGATCAGGATAATTTCTGGGGAAGCTGGGGGAACCCATGTAGAGACGTAGCATGCTACGTCTCTACATCCGGCAGTCTTGATATCATAGAGTTGGAAATCGGTTTAATCTAGAATATTGACAAAATAAATAATGTGTGTTAATGCATCTAAGCAAGTCCATCAGTTCAAGGCATCCTGCTCAAAAACAAAATGCGGCGGATTATTTATCCATAAAAGCGATAATTTCACAATTCATCATTTAGATTAATGCCAGGGTTATTGAGTTTAGATAGAATTGTTAAAAATTTAGAAACCCACGACAATTCAACGCGGATAAAAAAGTTAATGGTTTATACCTGCCAGAGTCAGTGGGAAAACGAGTTGTCAATTCTGAATCAGTATGAGTTCTCTGATTTAATCCAACAACTTCGCGCCTCCCATTTCAGTCTGGAACAGCTTCGTTCAACGCTTTATAGCTTTGCGGAAACCTTAAACCGCCAAGCTGAATATTTAGTCGTGGCGGATACGATTGTTCATCAATTAGAACCCCTCTATAGCGAACCGGAAGAATCAACTCAAGTCGTCGCCGTCAAATCCCCGCCTAAAGCTTCGACTCAACCCCCATGGATTGTCTTAGAAACCGCCAGTGAACTGGAAGCAGATAGTAATATTCTGCGAATCAAAAAACTGATGCTTTATGTCAGTAAAAATCACTGGGAAACCGACTCGCAGATTCTAGAGCAATTAAATTTGGCGGATTTAATTCAAGATTTAAGAGAATCTTACCCTAGCATCAAGAAACTCAGTGCAGCACTCAAGCAGCAAGTGCAAACCCTTAACCGACAGGCAGACTATATTGTCGTGGCGAAAACGATTCTCAAGGTGCTGCAAAAACTCTATACTGATGATTCAGAAATTACCAGTGTTAAATCAGCAAAAGCCGCGCGATCGCAGCCACCAGCACCACCACCGACAACCTTGCCATCACAGGCAAATACAGGGAATAGGAATACGCGAAAACAGGTAGAAAAAGACAACCCGATAGAATTTAATCGCCAATCACCACTTGTTCAAGGTCAGGAAATTCGACAAAGTGCAACTCAGGCTACAACGTCACAAACCTGCCCGTATGACCCGTTTGATTTACGATTAAATGTGATGAAATATACGACACCGTTGCGGGCAAAGCTATTAATTTTTTCGGTACTTTATCATCCGATTAAGAAAACGCAACATGATTGGTTATTAATGAAAGCCAAGCCCCTAGACGATTTGTTATTTGAATTGTTCTCAACTTGTGCCACGCTTGAGGAACTCGAAACTAAGCTTTACCAGACAGCACAAGCCCTTGAGGACGCCGATGAAAACACTCAAGCCGCTGGCGCGATCGCACAATCAATGAAACGACTTTATGAACGTTAAGGAACTCCTACACCGCTATGAAGCGGGAGAAACCAAGTTTACTGGCATCAGTCTCAGCGGTGTTAATTTGTTTGGCGCGGACTTAATTGGCATTGTTCTCAATGGTGCTGATTTACATGGCGCTACGCTAATTTTTGCCTACCTGAGTCGCGCTAATTTCCGGAAAGCGAATTTAGTGGGAACGCGGTTAAGTGGCGCAAATTTAAATCAGGCGTGGCTGAGTGGGGTTAATTTAAGTAATGCCGATTTACATGGGGCAAGTTTACAAAGCGCTGACTTAAGAAGTGCCAATTTAACATTAGCCAGTTTGCTCGATGCTAACTTAATGGATGCTGATTTGCGGGGGGCTAATTTAAGTGGGGCGGATTTAACTGGGGCGTGTTTGCGGGGGGCGAATTTGCGAGAAGAGAAGCGGATGTATACTGCCAAGCTGCGGGGCGCTATCTTGCAGAACGTCGATTTACAAGGGGCAGATTTGCGGGGGGCTGATTTATTGAAAGTGAACTTAAGGGGTGCCAATTTAAGGGAAACGAATTTGCGGGAAGCGGATTTGCGGGGGGCAAATTTGAGTGGCGCCAATTTGAGTTCGGCATTTTTGACGGAAGTGAATTTGATGGGGGCAAATTTGCGTGGCGCTATTCTGAAGAATGTGAAATTGGAACGGGCAATTTTAAGTGAGGCAGATTTAACTGGCGTGAATTTACAGGGGGCTGTAATGCCAGATGTCAGATTAAGTAAAGCCCAAGTGAGTCGGGGAAATCTGAGTTTTGCGCGATTAAATCGGGCAGATTTGAGTCGGACAAATTTACGGGAAGCGAATTTGAGTGAGTCTGATTTAATTGAGGCATATTTGGCAAGAACAAACCTGATGGGGGCGAATTTGAGTAATGCTAATCTGACACGGGCAGAATTGAGTACCACGAATTTAATGGGGGCAAATTTGCAGGGGGCGACAATGCCTGATGGTAGAATTCATGAGTAATATTAAGTTAGGTAGGTAGGGGAAAAGGATCGAAGGGAAGAAGGGAAAAACACAAATTAGTTGGTTATGTACTAAAAGGTGGTTTATTGGTTTATCATCGGATAATGACTCTTTCTGTACTGGCTACATCTATGAAACGGCTATTAGAACAACTGGATGCGATCGCGGCAATTGTCGATACGGTTAATCCATCCCAGATAGAAGATGACCCTCAAGGTGTAGCCAATCGTTATCGGTTGTATGCTAGTAGCTACGACCCTCTCTTACGGGTAAAGACGCTGCGCGATCGCTTAATTGCTGAAATTTGCCAGGGGAAGCCTGTCAATGGCTATCTGAGTGCTGACTATGGCTATGGTAAGACGGCGACACTGGTTTATTTGTGGCATCAGTGTCAGCAACATCAGATTGTGGCGGTGCCACCATTCAAGTTTAAGGAATTGGACAATTTGATGGTTGCCACGTATGGTTGGATTAAGACTTGTGTGCCACCTGAACGTATTCCAGAAATTGAGGCACTGTACGTTAAATATGGCAAACAGTCTCGGGTATCGCAAGCCGCAGAACTAGCCCGGAAGTACAGGCTATCTGAAGACAAAGCCCTGAAAATTGTTCAAGACTTAAAGACTGATATTACTAACACCGATAGTGTGTTGAGTTTTTGGCAAGAGAGTATTCCGATTCTCCAGCAAGGGGGAATGAAAGGATTAGCTATATTCGCTGATGAAAGCCAAGAATTTTTGCGGACGGAAGAAGGATCGAGCGCCCGAATTCAGATTTTGAGTAATTTAGTTAAAGGGATGCGAGCGTTAGGAAATACGCCTGTGGCGTTAATTTTTAGTATGCCGACAGATCCCACGGAATCGGCGATTGAGGAACAAGCGGGTGATATTATCCACCGGATGAAGCAGCAGCACGTTTTCCTCCGACTCGCAGATGCTTATAGTTCTGAGTTTCCTGAACAACTTTGGCATTCGTTGTGTAATAAGTTTTTGGATGATGGAGTTAAGCCGGAACAAGTCGCACATCCAGCGACAATTGAGAGTTTAGGACAGTTGTGCGATCGCAAAGATTTCAGTAATGGTCCGCGCACGGTTATTGAAGTCTATAAACGCTTGGTTGGTTTTGCCCGAGATCATAATCGTCCTTACACTCCCCTAGATTTAATTAATGATTATTTAGCCGGACGAGTGCAGTTTTATGGGGCGAGTCAACACCGGATTAATCATGCGATTAACACCTTAGAACAGCTAGAACCTGTGCAAAGGCATTCTCAAGGACGAGAGGTGATTCGGCTTCTGGCTATTTTTCCGGGGGGACTTTCTGAATCGGTGGCGCAGGAATTTGGATTGGAAACCAGTCTTAGGGAATTAGCTGATGATGATCAGTTGTATGGTGTACATATTATCCAACTTAGCCACAATCGCTATGCATTGGTGGCATTAAGTCAGCCAAATACTCCCACCGTTGTTGATAAAATATTGAATCGGTTTCGCCAGCGTTGGTTTCGGGATTGGCATGATGGGCAAAAAGAAGAGATGGCTGCCAATATTTTTCGTTCCGATATTCTGCCTTTGCTATTTCCGGTTAAGCGAGTCGGTCAAAAAGGGAATTGGAATTGGCGCTATCCTCAAGCCTGGAATGTGGATCGATTTGGCTCCTATACTTTTCTCAATGGTGCGCCAGAACGATATAATCCGGAATTTCCCAACCGTTCTTTAGTCATTAGTGTCGGGAGTCTCGATTCTGGCTTAATGAGATTTATTCCGCCGGAAAACAGTCATTTAGATTGGCGATTTTACCTAAGTTATGAGCGGAAAGCGCCTGAGAGTCAGCAAAAAATAACTGCGATCGCGGGAACTGGTCAGGTTGATTTTCATATTCAGCTTAGTCGCCGTTTTGAAGGGGGATATCCCACGGTTTTTGGTTTATTGAAAAAAGTTATCCCGGCTGAACAGTGTTCTGCTTGTACGCTGCTTACTCTCTCTGATTATATTCAAGATTGGCTATTGAATAATCCGGAAGTGAGTAAGGCAGATCGGGCGAGATTGGAACACCATCGTCAGGAATGTCATCAGTATGCCCTGCGATTGTTATTTCCAGAGGTTCGACCTGATAGTTGGGCAATTGAGGGGCTAGAGAAGGTGAAAGGTGCGGAAACGAAACTAATTGAGTCAGTGTTTTATCTGAAGTGTAAAGCGCTCTTTCCTAACTATCAGTCTTTCTACAACAACTTGCGTCCTACCTTGCTTAAATATAAAGTGATGCTAGAGAAAGTGCCTCTTGCTGTTCGTCGGGGGCGTCAGTTGTATCAAGTTTCCAAAGCAGATTTTGAACGGTTATTTGAGACAACGGGTTCAGGGCTGCCGAGTGTTTTGGCAATTTTTCAGAAGCATGGTTTGATTGCTGATTATAAGATTGCTAGCAAGAAGGGAGAAATTTCTCAAGTCCAATTTACGTTACATTCTCTGGAAGAATTTATTGTTCAAGCTTTGAAATTAACCGGAAGAACGCAAGTCATTGAGACGCGACAAGGACAAGAAGATAGTAAAGCGTTAGACTATCGAGAATTATGGCAAGAGGTGAAGCGGTTGGGCTATCTGCAAGATGAGTTTGAGGAAGCGATTGAATGGTTGCGACTGCGACGCTATATTGAGTGGGAGCGACAAAAGGGGATTGTTCGTCAAGCTGTAGCGGAACTAGAACCTGATGATTTAAGGGGTCAGTTACATGAACTTCGCCACCGGGTTTCTGAGTGGCGAGGCGCTTTTGATGAGGCGATGCTCCATGACGTTGAACAAGGTTTAGATGAAGCTGAAAAAACTCTGAGTTGGGTAGTTGATGCATTGGCAAGAGACGATGATACGGCACAATTAAATCTTTTTGAACCAACTGTATTTGAGTCAGGGAAGCCACAATCTATATCTGATGACAAAGCGGGGGATTTGGGGGAAGCGACGGTAGTTCTCGATCAACTTCAGAGAACGATACAAGGAATGGGTGAGCAAGTTGAAGAATTTCGCCAGGAGAAACACTCGGCGCTTGAGCAAGAACTGGGTGAGATGAAACGGCGGTTAGAAAATTTTGCCAGAGAGTTGATTAACTCTAAATTGAGTCAGCTTATTATTGGCAACAGTGGTTTAGAACCCTGCCTCAATGACTACCGGACGAATTTGGAACGGCAAGTTAAACAGCTCGATAAAGATTGCCAGAAAACCAGTCATTCGATTGGTTTAGAGGACGCCAATCTTTTGAGTTTATATCGTCAAAGAGAGCAGTGTTTTCAGTCGTTGAGAAGTTACGAAAATAGGAAAAGAACGCTTCAGGATTTGGTGGCGGGTTTGGAACAGTGGCGAATTATTTTGACTCGCGCTGAGGTGTTGCGAGAGAATTTGGTGAATGACTCTCAAAAGCTAAGGCGTTATGATGATGAATTTGTTGACCGAGTGGTTACCTATTTTGCAACTCACAAAATAGAGGGGTTTAGGGAGTATGAGCAGTTACAGCGCCCTTTAGTTGAACTTGAACAAGAGGTTAAGCGAGATCGGCGATCGCGGCGGGAGGCTTTTGAGCAGCGACTCAGCCAGTATCAATCCCTGTTGGCGCGGATTGCAGACAATAAATCTTGTCTCAGTCGTCTCTGTCGGTTTGATGATGAAGACGAGAAGGGTTCTTACCAAACCCTGAGACAGGTATTTTTAGATAAGCTGCAAAATTGGTGCGATCGCAAAATTTGCCAATGGGAAAAGCTGGAACAAGATTTATCGTTTCTGGCTCAAGAACGTAATCAAGATGTGCAAGACTTATTGAGTCAAGTGAGTCGTTTTAAACGTAGCTTAGATGAACAAAGCCAGGAATTATTCGAATTGATAGAAGCTGGAGGAGCCGGAGAGGAACCAATCAGGCAACTGCAAGCTATTGCTGAAGTAGAAAAGAACTTACAGGCTGAATGGGTGACACTTGAGTTCGATAAGGATGAGAATCTTCAGGCGGAGGAGAGACAGCTTTTAGAGGCGATTGACTCTTTGGGTGATGAAGTCTCGATTGCTAAACTTCGGCAACAGATTTCAGAGGATAAGGAGCTGTGGAAACAGTTGAAGTTATTGTATCAGAAGGGACATTTAGAGATTACCTTGCACCGCCGAAACTTTAAGCCCTGAACTAAAGTTCGGGCTAAAAGCTCAAGTCAGCTAAAGCTGACTGGATATGGATTTTAGTCCACCAAGCTTGGACTTGAGCAACTCGCTGTGAAACTAAGCTAGGTTTGGAGTTGCGTAAATACCTGCATCGCTTACTACAAAACCCTAAAATCAGTGCCATTTACGTTAAGATAGAGACAGTACCTTTTTTTAGGTCATCGCGATCGCTATGATAACCACAGAACAAGTTCGCTGGACTGTTGGTGATTTAGAACTCTTTCCAGAAGACGGAAAACGGTATGAAATCATTGATGGAGAACTGATTGTGACGAGAGCGCCTCATTGGAAGCATCAGGAGGTTACTGGAAATGTGTATGCTCAGTTACAGACTTGGTCGCGTCAGACAGGTTTAGGAAGAGCCGCGATCGCGCCGGGTATTATTTTCTCAGCTACCGATAGCGTCATCCCTGATGTAGTTTGGGCAAGTAATCAGCGATTAGAGGAATGCTTGGATGAGTCTGGACACTTAACTGATGCGCCTGAGTTGATTGTTGAGGTGCTATCAAAAGGGAGTAAAGATAGACAACGGGATTTAGAGTTAAAGCTCAAACTTTATTCCACCCAGGGAGTGCAAGACTATTGGATTCTCGATCGCCAGAAGCAGGAGATTAAAGTTTATCGTCGTGAACAGGCGATGCTGAAATTAGTAGTAACATTGTTTGCTCAAGATGTATTGGAAACTCCGCTTCTGCCTGGGTTTAGTTGTATAGTGGGAGAACTATTTAACTAAACAAGTGTAGGTGAGAGTTATGCCCAAAATTATTACAAAAATTTACTCGGTAATATATGTTTTATAAAAGGCTTGAAGGTTAGAGTTTACTAATGCGCCCAGGATGTGAAGAAAACTGTTATGTCTAAAATCATTCCGATTTTTCACTTACCCAAGGAGTATCCAGAGGACATGAGGATACTGGCAAAAGGGCTGGTTGCCAATAATGGTCAAACCTTAAAGACAACTTTGTCTTGGTTGGAAGGAAAGCTGGTTACTCATAAAGCGCATAGAGGTAAGCCAGCAGGAACACCCATGTCTGGTACGACGATTAAAAATTATTTAACGGGTTTTTACGTTTTAGATCTCTTCAAAGCGGCTGGTAAGCTCTATTCAGAAACAACCCCTCGTCCAAGAGCCTCAGTTTCTGTTAATGCTAAGATAGAGGTCAGTAAACCGCTAGAAATTGTTTTGCAAAATTCATCTGTTGAAGTATTTGAGGAAAACTTGACTCGGACTTGTTCTCAGTATTCCCAGGTGGTTATAGACTATAACTCTAATCGCTGGCTACTTCAAGAAAAATACCACATTAACGACAATTGCCCCCCTGCTCAACTTAAGGAATTGCTGACAAAATACTGCGAATATAGTTACGTTGGTCATCCTGGTGTGGGTTATCTCGAAATATTCTATAATGAGAAAATCCAAATTGATAACTATTTAAATCTTTTTGATTTTATTGTTAAAAATTATGGTGATATAGCAGAGAAAAGCCTCGGATTAATTCCGCTTGCTAATATACTCAATCATCTTCGGCAAGTATCAGATTATACGGATGAAGATTTCAAGAAACATTTGATTCAGTTACAACTGACTCATCGAATTGAATTAAGGACGACTAAATCCCAGTTAGCTCGGAATATGGGAATTGATTTGGTTGATATCCGAGGCGTTAAGTATGGATTTATTAAAATTTTAGAACCGGCTATTGCAGTTTGACTATGCCCTACCAAGACGTTAAAGGAAATCCTATAGCACCTGCCCAAAATCCTTATGTTGTTTCTGGTGCGGCTGCATCAGTAGTCAATCAGGAGTACAGTCCAAGACTTGTCCGAACAAAATTTATTAATGACCTCCTTGATGAAGTTAAACAATCTATCAAAATCCGCAGACCCATCAAGCTATTTTTTGTGGGAGAGTATGGATATGGGAAAACAACGTTACTCAATTTGATCGCCCAAGAATTTAATCATAACGACGGCGTGTGTGTGCCAATTAAGTTTCAAGAAATAGTCACGCCAGTTGCAGCATCCAGCCAGCCAGAAAAACACTTTGAAAGTCTTTTGGGCGCTATTTTGCTTAAGTTATACAATGTTTTGCTTCGGGAAGGTCTTTTAACAAAATCAGACAAAAGAATATTTGAAGAAACAGAGTACATAAATCTCTTCGATGTTTTTTTTGAACTTCTTAAATGTACCCAAAAAGTATATATTTTAATTGCTTTTGATGAAGTTGAGGCACTGTTTTCAACTCTCAGTATAGAACCTTCATATTTCCTGAGTTTTTTGCATAGTTTGTCAGAAAAATTTTCCCCTAGACCGGGTTGGTCATTATGTGTCAGTGTAACGCAAGAATACTATACCCAAATTATTTCAGAAGCTCGTCAGTTACAAGAAGCAAGGTTTAATTTTAAAATACTCAAGCCTCTGCTTCCACAAGAAGTAAAAGAGTATATAGAAGAAAAAAATAGTTCCGTAACTTTCATGACTAATAATAAGATATATCCTTTTGAAGAGGACGTTATTGAGTTTGTTGCAGTCGTGTCTGGAGGAATTCCCCGATTTGTAGAAACGATCTGCCAGTTGATTTGGGCTGAAGCTGAATCATCCCATACGTCTGTTAGTTTGGAAACGGCTCGAAGAATTTTTAGTAATAGTTATCGGGTTTATGCCGAGGCGTATTTTTCAGAATTACGGAGTAGTTATGCTCTGTCTGAGGAAGCAGAGGCTTTCCTGAATATTCTATTTTTTAGTGGTGGGAGAAGACAGTCTATTCAAAACCTTTTGCGTTGGAAAGATGTTTGTCAGATTGCCTATTTTGATGGACTATCCGATCAGCAAGCTAAATATAGGTTAGATAAAGCCAGTAGAGAACTCAGAAGTAAATCTGACTTTGAGCAATATATTGATATTTTTGGTCAAAATCCTTATCGGTATACTCTTACAAATTTGGTATTTAAGGATATATTCAAAAATCGGGAAAGACTTTAATCTCAGATCTCTATGTCAGCAGAAAACTTTGAACAAAATTATTTATCGATGAACCCTAAGAATGTTGGCGCTGAAATTAATCAACTCCAAAGAACCTTAGAGATAATTGTGCAACCGTACCAAAGACCAATTGCTTCTATTTTACCTGAAGAAAGACGATTGGAAATTTCTTTGTTATTTGACGATACGGATATCGAAGATTGCTATGATAGGTTTTCAAGTTGGGAAGGTTCTTTATCAAAGCAAAAAGTTCGAGACTGGCTTAATCAATTTGAAACTAATCTTGACAAAAACATAGCCTATTTACTAATCAGTAAGTTTCAATTTTTCTCAAAAAATGATATTGAAGCTGCTACACAAAATTTGCAATCCAAGCTAATTAATTTTTTGCTTGACAAAGAACATCTACGAGAAGCATTTTATTCAGATCCGAAAGCACCTATTAAAAATGAGGCTGAGTTGCAAAAGTGGCTGCGAAATAAAGTTATCCGATATGCAAGATTGCCTTCTCCTCCAAATACATCTGTTGAAAGCCAAGATAGACTTTGGGGAACCTATGAAAGGTCTGCTCTAACTGGAACTAGCGCCCCTGACGGGAAAAAACTTAGACCATTGAAAGAATACTTTGAATCTACTTCTGGCAACCCAGAAACTTCAGTATTTGTCTTTATGGACTACACTAATGGTTCTGGAAATCAACTCGGTAAATGTATTAAACAAATTAATACGTTAATTCAAGATTATCCGATATGGCAAGATTCAATTTTTATTTTCATGTACATTGTTCAGTCAGAATCATTTTCCCTTGGGACTATAGAATCTGCTTCTGCCAATAGTCAAACGCTTTTTTCTGATAAAATGCTTTATTACAAAGATCTAGAAATTATGGAGCTTATGGCAGCGAATCAAATTACTGAAGCTGAATATGATGCCTTTATTGAAAAATACTGCTTGCGTTCATCTGGAAAACCTGCCGTAGGATATCGTCAATCAGGTTCCTTGACTTGTCACCACTATAGCTGTCCTAATAATACATTACCCTTTTTTCATAAACCTGCTAAAAATTGGACACCATTATTTAGGAATAGTCAAACTCCAAGTGCAACTTCTTATAAACGCAAATGAATTAACCGTTAGAATCAAACATAATCCGCAGGACGTCGCAAAATCTTAAACGGATTAGCCGACTTCACCTCAAAACTAGGATATCGCTCTTGAGCCACCTCTACAGCACGTTGCCACTCAGGATGCTGATCAGTCCAGAGGGGATGACGGATAATCAAAACCCGCGATCGCACTCTCCCTTTTCCCTGAGGAACATATCCCTGTAAACTGCCAAATAACTCGGAAGAACGATACCCCAAACTCCTGATAATTCTGGGAATTGAAGCATTTTCCCCATCCAGAAGATTGAGCCAAGGATTTCTTAGCTCATGCCAAGCCGAACTCAGATCAACCCGATTAGTGGATGATAACGCAATTCTCGCCATATCCAAAGCCAATCGCCAATCGAGTAAACCATGATAGGGAAGATTGCTAAAATCCCGTAGACAGAGATTACAGGAGGTATCGCACTTGCTACCGTGAGGTTGTGACCCCTGGGGATCAAGCTTAGAATCAATCCATTCCCAGGCAATCCCATCCTGATTTGTTGGTTGTGCCAAATTCATTAAAGCCGCAAACTCTTGGGGTTGCGCCAATAATCGACAATAACCTGCACCATTTTCCAGTTGATCGCACAAGAACGCTTGACCAATTGGCTTATCATCCTTACCCGGAAGGGAACGAAATCCCGCCTGTAGTTCCAAGGCATCCACATCTAAACGATAACCCGCCGCAATCCGTAACCAAAAAGCAAAGGAGTACCAAGCCGCTCGTCCTTCTACAGTGGTTGGGTCAGCAAAGACTCCTGGAGACCATTGTTCAATATTAACCAGTAAAACATCTGTCTTGCGCCGTGAAATTAAAGCAACTCGGTGACAATTTCCTGATGCTGCAACCGCGCCGTCTTCCTCCTCTGTGGCTCCAAGTTTGACTGCATAAGCTCCGCGCTTGGGGACTTTACCGTAAATCTTCACACGGGTGTAAAAGTCAAACCCACCGTTACCCCCATTATCATTCACCGAGAGAATGCGATCGCTCAAATTCATCACGGTACAGTTACCAACCGTCGCCGCATCCGCATTTTCAGTCTGAATACTCAGAGACGGACGAGTTGAGCGCGGTTGCCATTCAAACTGTCCCTCAAAATCCTCTGGCTCTAAATTGGTGAAAAATCCCTTCGGTTCCCGTACATCCAAGGGTTTGAGTGAGGGTTGATCATAATGACAAACCGGACAAGTTTGCTTCTGTGGCTCTTGACTACCCGGTAAAGGGTCTGATAAAGAGGGTAAAGGGACAACGGCTTGACAATGTTCACAGAGTCCAATTGGGTGAGGATTGCCCTCAGACAGGGGCGGATACAATCCAGGTTCAGAACGGACGATTCCTCCCGCTGGTTTGAGCGAGACAACGCCCACAGCCGTATGCACCGCCTTATCCTTGACGGTTTGCGAACCCGGGGCAAATTGACTCAGCGCCACATCTAAATTGCGGTCAATCACGCCATCGGTGGGGGGCCATTGGGATGAACGATGGGGAAAGCGAGTATATAAGGCTCTGACGCGAGTGGGAAAGCCAAACATCGGCAACAGCCCTGCATTCGCCAAACGCTCACTTAAGGCATCCTGGGTATAGGAGTGATCCTCGACAATTTCACGGATTTCCGGAATCAAGCGATCGCGTAAATACTCCAGCATTTCTCTCTCAAACCCTTCACCCCCAGAACCCGCCCAAGGGGTTTCTTGACTCAGTGCTTGCATAATGGAGCGAATCGTGGCTTCTTGGTTCGGATCGTGCAACCATTCAGCGATATCTGATTCGTAATCCTGCCACTGCTCAATCGTGCCAAACTCCCCATGAACATTATCACCCTTACTTTCCTGGGCTAAACTCGTTGTATCGGCAAACCCTTGGCGCAACACTTCCTTAATCAGCACTCGCTTAAAAATAGCCTCTCGTCGCATATCCACATAAGGGGGAGGTGGCGAATCTCCGGTCATGCTTTCTGGTCGCTGATAATAGAAATCATCATGACTCCTGCCTCGACAAAACGTCACCGCCAGGGAAACCCCACTAGCACGTCTTCCCGCACGTCCCACCCGTTGCTGATAGTTAAACCGTCGCGGTGGCATATTTGCCATCATCACCGCATTGAGAGCGCCAATATCAACACCGGCTTCCATGGTGGTGGTGACACTCAACAGGTCAACCCCGTAGACTTTTTTCTTGGCTAATTCCTGGGAAACAAACACCTCTTGAAACCAACGCTGTCGCTTCGGGCGCTCTTCGCTATTGGTTTGACCGGTTAACTCTTCACAGTTCATCCGGAAACAGGTAGCATCGGCTCTATCCGTTAGTTCTGTGTAATAATCAAAATCTGTAGTCATTGGGTCAGGCACCACAGAAATAGTGGGTTCGCCCTGCTTATACTTACTGTTACACTCTGGGCAATTACCAACATTGTGTAGGAAAAAGGCATTGCACTGGGGACAACGGTAGCCCGTGAGCGGATTCTCTGGAGTTGGCACAATCGTTAAGTTATCGGGATTTAGCACCAGTCCACTGGCTGAAGGGATAGCTGCACCTGATTGTTTGAGTTGCTGCTTAATCTCCATATCATCCAGTCCACAACTTTTGATGTAATTGAGAATAGAACGGCGCAGCTTTTCCTCACTTCCAGGAATAAAGGTAGGGTAGGGCATATAACGATGCTGACGCTTAACCCCCAACTGACGAATGACAGCTTCAGTGACATCAATGGTCTTTGGTGATGGATTATTATAGGGTCGATAGCTAACCCAGCCTTGACCCAACCCTTCTAGGGTTCTGGCGATGTGGGGGAAAAGGGCATAAATGACTTCCTCAACTAAAAGGGCTTCCATGCGAGAGATATGTACCCGTTGTCTTTCACTAGGATTGACCAACTGACAGGGTTCAATATCATCCCAGTCATAGCAGTTAAACCATTGCTCCCAATGACCTTCAGCAGACTTATAGTTCTTAGCTTTGAAGGTAGAACCACCAGGACAGATTCCTTGTCTAAGTAAGGCATCAAAAATAGTGCCTCGCAAGTTAGCAATGGGTATACGCCCTGGATAAAGTTGAAGTAACTCTATCCATTCTGTACGCGCTTTTTGATTGGATGGTTGTCTTCCCCTTGACCAACGCAGAGATTCTTTGATGATCTCGTCTGGCATGGCGGCATCAAAACGGTCATGGGCGAGTATGTCGTCATCCGTTTCTTGCGTTGGTTCTGTTACTTTTGAGTGTAAAGCAGGATTTAAAGAAAGCAGTATATTCAAAGCTGCTGAGTTCGGATCAATTTCTCGCAAATAGGGAGCTAAGTCATTCCAGTATTGCCGAAAGGCTTGAATCATAGTGAGGCGTGCCATATCCCGGTAATGATCTCGCTCTATGCCTGCTGCCAGCTTGGCGGCGTCTTGGCGACTATCGGAGAAAATCACCAGTTTTCGGGATGAGACACCTGCACCACTTGAACTCATTTCTCGCAACGTCGCACTTGCCAACACCTGACAGGCTTTTTGGAATCCAGTTCGATGACTCCGCAAGGGAGTTTTGAACGTTCTCCGACGGCTGTAGTCTGCATCGCATCGAGGACATTTAGTTGGCATGGAAGACTGTTGCTCGGCTCCCTTCCCCATTACCTGATAAAGCCAACCCGGTATTTCATCGGGCTGACAAGGTGTCTTATCCATCTTCAGCAAACCGGTTATGCGATTGAGTTTGGCTTTAACCCATCTCCGTTTAATCTTGTCTACTGTCCACTCTAAGTCTTGAGGTTCTAGTGTTTGATGATAGGGCAGAGACCAAAACACAGCATATTGTCCATATCGCTGTCCCAGATTCACTCGATCTGGCATATTTTCCAAGTCAGGCTGATCGGCACTCAAGACAAAACCCTTGCCCACCGGATGCTTGTAACCGCCCAGAAAAACATCGCCACAGACTTCACAGACAATGAAATCGAGAACCCGAGCACCGCAGTCACAGGAAATTCGATGAGTATCGTGGATGGCGCCAACCGTCGGTTTTTGAGTCGAAGCTGCATCCAGACGAGCCTGACGCGCCTGATCCGTCAACGTTGTACAGTCTGGATTGCAGCAAGCCCAGAGATTTTGTAAGTTATGGAAGAATAGATGTCCCCGTACAGGCTGAGGCGATCGCCCATTGCTTCCTTGAGACATTCCCAATGCTAGCAATAAACCTCGCATCGCCTTAGACGCGATTGCGCTCCGCGCAGTGGCAAAGCCAATCGCATCCTCTAATTTACTGCCTCCCGGAAATAACTGCTCATCTAAGTCCTGAATCTGAGTTGGTCGAACCGTTCCATTAACAGCTTGACAAGCATCCCGCAGTGCATCGGGGGCTTGAATCCGGGCTAAGGCGTCTCCTAATCGTTGCTTGGCACTCATCCCTCCTTGTCGAGGTTGTCCTAACTGAGTGGCTAACTGGCTGATTTGACTGTCGCTGTTTTCCCGATCAGGAGAACCTGCTAACCAATCCGGTTGCACACTTTGGGCAAATTCTGCAAAGGCATGGCGATACGGTAAAAGAAATGTCCGCGAACCGGCTACTGGCTCGATTTGTTCACCACTAATGAATTCAAATTGATCTCTGCCAAAAAACTCTCGCAGAAATCGTCTCCCTTCCGGGTTATCCTCCAAACTGGCTGTTGTTGTCAGAATTCGCAGCTTGGGCGAGTCGGGTGTGAGACCGAGGCGATAGAGTAATAAGCGGAGAATATAAGCCACCTCTGTTCCTGGCGTCCCTCGGTAAGCATGAAGTTCGTCAATAATTAGGAAAAACTCTCGCTCTGGATGTCCGGGTGCGGCTAACCAGGCTTTAGTTTGCTCAAAAATACTGTCCTCAATACTCCGCATCATCATAATGTTGAGCATGGAGTAATTAGTAATTAAAATATCTGGGGGTGTTTCCTGCATATCCCAACGTGACCACATCTCACCCCCATCAAGCCTAGGGAAATAGTATTGCAGTTCGCGATCGCGTTCCGGATCGGTTTGTAGTGCATTCAGTACATCTTGGCGCTGTTCCTGCATCTGGAGCAAGTTTTGGCGTAACCGTTCCCGGTTTTGGTCTGTTTCGATTCCGGAAACTGGTGTTAATCCGGTATAGCGTCCAAATGTAATCCGATTCCCTTTTCTGTGTCGATCGAGCCATTGATGAACGGTATCATCATCCAGTGCCATTCTCAACCTTCGCAGTTGATCTTCGACTAGAGCATTCAGAGGATAGAGGATAATCCCTCGCATAGCATGGGGGCGCTTGGTATGCGTCCATTGGGAAATACGTCCTTTAGATTTTGCATTCCACCAATATCGGTCAGAATCCGTTGTTTCTACAACATCCCAGGTGGCAGATTCTCGCGCGAGTTGGGCAAAAAGTGGCAGCAAAAAACACTCGGTTTTTCCAGAACCTGTACCCGTCGTGACGACAATATCCCGATGGTTGCGGATGGCGGCGTCAATACTCTGCCACTGATGGCGATAAAGCTCAAGATTAGCTGGGAAGAGTTTTTTCCCTAATTCAGCTAAATCCCTATACTCCGGACATTCTGAGGACAAACCCTGTGCCACCTTCAGCAGATTTAACCCAGAAGATGGATAAACGGGAACAGTCTCTACCAATGGAGGTTGACTCAACACTCCCCGACGATTAAGAATTGTATCCCGCTCTTGACTAAGAACCCGCGATCGCAGGGGAAAGGCACTTTTAATATACAGCCGATAAAGGCGGTCAAGCCGTTGATATGCTCCGATTAAATCATGCATTCGTTATTCCCTCTTCCCAAGTTACCTGAAGTTTTTGAGTTAGCTGCTGCACCAGTTCTCGCCCCACATTTTCATAAATTAGCCACAAGCTTTGCTCTGTTTTTTGATAATTTGGAAGCTGTCCAGATGCCAACACTAACGCTCGTTCATACAGTTGGGGCCATCGTTGGCTGTAGGGAACAGCTAAACGTGCTTTTACCTGATCATAACGGGCAATGCAGGGTTGATCACGATGCTGCAATGCCAGAAATCGCAAACCATACCAATCCCCCTGTCGCCAACTGTTCGTTGCGGCGTCATAAAACAGAGTTAAACGAGAGCGATCGCCGCCATCTAAATCCCACATCTCGTACAGTCCCGTCTGTTGGGAAAACACGCATTCAGTAAAGTCATCACCATCGAAGCGTTTCCAGCGATAGAGACTGGGTACAATTCCTGGTAGGTTCCGCAGTTTTAACGTCCATTCTTTGAGTTCAGGTAAGATTTTGGCTAGTTGTTTGGCGACATTTCCTCGATTTTGGATTGATAAACCCAAAGACGTTTTCACCTGCTCAATCATGGGATTGATCGAGGTTGAATCGGGTAACTGAATTTGAAGACCATCCGGTGCATGACCTCTTGAGTGGTGAATCACATTAACCGGGGCGTACTGTTTTAACACAGATAACAGGTGTCCAGTTTGTTGACCACAGAGAATAAATTTTGCTGTTTCCGACTGAGACTCAATTTGAACGAGACTGGTTGGTGCTGCTGACCAGTGTCTTCCATCCGCAGAAGACTCAATATGTCCTAACAATTTGAGTCGCCGCAAAATGCGCCCAGGGGCTTCAATTTCCATCGCCTGACAAGCTTTTTTAAATAATTTCCACGTACCCTTCCCCGTAGCCGATAGCCAGTAGAGCAGTTGTTGATATCGTTGAGAAATTGCTTCCGTATCTGGTACTTCCTGAGTTGTCGATGTTGGTATTATCTGGAAAGGATCGTCATTTGAGTCAGATTCAACTATTTGATAGGGAATGGGATTCGTGTAATCATGAACATCATGAGCCGCACCAACCATCGGCTTAATTTCGTCATAGCGGAAACTGGATCGACCTTTAATCGGAGATTTAAAGAACGGTAGTGGCATTAAATAAGACTGCACCGGTTCAGGTAAATCTCCAGGTTGAGGCGTTTCTACCGCGATAAAAAAATAGAAGCTCCGACGTTTAGCTCCTTTTTCAATTCGCACCAGTGGCACAAACTGACTCAGGTTATGCTCTAAAACCTTTTCCGAAATTTTATCCACCAGTTGTTTAACATTGCCCCTGTACGAGAAACCAGCATACCATCGTTGAACATTTGCCATAGCCTTTTTATCGTTTAGATTAATCAAGGAATGGGCAGAATCATACTGCCACAAATGGAATATTTATCTCCAATATTCATAAATTCCCGACGTTCTGGTTCAGAAATTTCCAGACTGTTCCAGTCCAAAATTCTCACCAATCGCTCTGCTGACTCCTTCCCATAAGTCGCTCTAACTAAATACAATCCCGTTCCTGGTAACTCCAAAGATAGGGGGTGGTTCGTTTTCTGCGATCGCGTCAAGACGACTTGCTCATCCAGCAAGCTTTTCACCTCAAGTTCAACCCTTGGAGCAAAGCCAAAAACGGTAACATGAGGAGGATGTCCCGCCAACCATCCGCGTTGATTGGGAACCCGCAAACCACCAGAGAAGCTAATAGATAACCGGACATTCGGCTGCAACGCATCTTTGAGGGTTTGGTTATCAATAAACACCCCATCATAGGCTTGAGATGTAACCAAACATTGAATCAGTTCTACCCAATTTGAATTCTCCGCAATCGGTTCAGGTTCACCACTCCATGCCAACAAACGCTCATCCCGCAAACGGTAAATATCGTTCAACAGTTCCTGCTTACAAAGTAAGATAAAAGGTGTACCCAATTCTGGCGTTCCCCAAGACGCATAAACGCCGGAGTCGGGATTTTCGGCATCAGGAATCAGTAGCCAAAAATCACGAGCGGGAAGGATAAGTTGATCGAGTTCAGGCGGAGAAACCACTGAACACCTGAGTCCCTGTTCTAAGTCATCTACCCTGAGCGGATTACCGATAGGTAAGTACCATCCGGGACGCTCTTCACTTAAGGCTTGAGTCCTGTTTTCATACTCAACCTGTACCAATTCTAATTGTCGCCCTCGTTGTTGCTTGGGATAAAGATAATAGTCAACTTGACCCAAGAAAGGGTCTTCGGTGCGATACAATCCAGCAAAAAGATTGGGACTCCAGGTACGACCAACCTTATTCGGTGTTGCGGGACACCCTTGAACTTGCCACTGCTGATACACCTCATGAATGACTTCGGCAACGATTTCCGTCCGTTGTTTATTTTCCATTACCAATTCCCGTAAATGATGGGAAAGGGATTCACGACGAATCTGAGTCAACAGTGTCTGAGCATCCCACGGAACCGTCCATTGTTTGGTGGCAAATAAAACTTGCAGCTTATCTTTGTCAGCCTGTCGCAGTAAACATTGAGAGATAGGATAGTTAATATATTTTTGTGGTCCCCTTCCTGGGTAAGCAGAAGGCTGAAATCCCTGCTCCCATAGCCAATAATTCCAAGCTTTCCACAGGGGTTCTTCTGCCTCTTTACCCGATTTCATGCCCTGTGGACGCAGAGAACCTGGGAGAGGCAAAATTTCTCGCAGTCGTTTGAAGTAATTCAATTGAGAAATTTCTTCTTCATTCGCCATTCGGTAGGCGGTTAAAACGCAGGCTCCGAGAAAAGCCACACAATTAGGACTATCGTTTTCATCTCGTCCTTGGATAGGATTCAGATTAACCTGTTTGTCAACAATAACGGCTTTTCTGATCGCCTCCTGAAAGTCATCACTCCAATTATCCGAGCCAGAAAGGGTTAAAAAAAAGCCTTGACCCATTCGAGCAAGTACATCGTCATCAACGCTCAGATAAATCTTGCTTCCCCGTGGCACCCCTTTGAGGAAGTAAGATATTAACGCTTGGTTCCATTCAGTGTAATTTGCCATAACTGATTGTCCCTATTGACTTGCCCAAGGCGGGTTACTCTTAATCACGGTAGAGTCCTACCCCAAGCAATAATCAAATGGTTCACCGTCTGGTGATCAAACTGGTACACGAATCATGGGTATAAGCCTCTCGTGTGAGTTGTCTGTCCCCTCGACCACCGTCAACAGAATGTCCTCTCTTAAAGCGCTTAAACAAGTAAGCTTACATGGAACCCAAACTGGGGAAGTATTTGGGGGTGTGTATCAGTTGACGGCTCGGTGGTCTATTCAACGCTTACGTCGCCAGTCCTGTACCTGGCAATCCCTGATTTCAACGAAGTAAATCAGGGTCGTTGAACTCTGTTAACTCATGGGGACGGCAAAAATCAGAGTCTAGTTGTTTCTATTATGAATTCTAGCTCAAGATTTGAACAACGATAACACCGAATTTTTTGGCGAAGACAGCGCAACGACGAACCCAGCGTGTTAAATTGACATAGCAGCAACGGCTAAATTTGCCCAATTCTGTTGTTTACGTGAGGTAGGCGTGCCGACTAAATCCCTAGAGTCAATGGTTGGATTGGCGAAAGTAGAAGACTTGCCCCGGATTAAAGCCCTGGCAGATGCCCATCGGCAAGAACTAGGCTTTGTCAATCGGGCAACTCTAGCGGCTGCGATCAACTCCGATGAAATTCTCTGTTGTCTTCAGGGGTTTTTGCACTTTCATCATCGGCGCGATAATATTTCTACGCTTTATCATCTTTGTGTTTCCCCGGAATATCGCCGACAAGGGGTGGGGCGTTCTCTGGTTACTCTGTGGGAGGAACATAGCCGCACCTGTAGTATGGAAACATTGCGCCTTAAATGTCCCCTCGATTCAGAGGCGAATGGTTTTTACTGGCGATTAGGCTTCACTCGAGTGGCGATCGAACCCGGTAAGCATCGCCCTCTAGTTGTTTGGGAAAAGAAACTGCCAGAGGCGACACCAAGCCATCCTAAATTTGTCGCATCTCTGAGTGCTGGAGGTTCCGATATAAAGCGTCTTTTTGAACTTTGGGATATCGGTGGTGATCCGCGTAATCCATTTCAAGACGTTCTCACTTCACCCCTAGCTTGTCCAGCTTCGACAATGACGTATTTGCGCCACGAAAAAGACAAGGGGCGAATTCAAGAAATCTGGCTTGATTGTGGCGCTTATCAGGTGCAGCAAGGGAAAATAACTTATGAGAAATTATTAGATCAATTAGACAAATTGTATCGCGATAATCAGTGGGCAGATGGATATGTATTGCCAGACATTGTACCGATCTCAACGGATTCCGATCAGATTGTGGAATACAAAGTCCGAGAAACACTCTACCATTGCACTCGATTTTTCCAGGCAATGCCCGCATACATCCAAGAACGCGCGATCGCACCTGTACATGGACGTACACCAGAGCAAATCAACCGTTGTCTGGAAACATATAACCAGACAGGCATTACGACAGTCGGCTTTGGCTCTTGGGGAACCTCTGGTCCGAACAGCAGTGTGAATATGCTCTCCCAAGAAAGTTTAGCCATCTTCTCAACGGTTCTCGATATCGCTAGTGAACATAGAATGAACGTTCACTGTTTTGGCATCGGTGGTCCAAGTAGTTTTAATCGTCTCCGCTCCCATAAACTAATCCCCCATACATTAGATAGTACAACCTGGTGGAAAGCCGGAGGGTTTGGTGCCGTATTTTTCCCCAATACCGCTCAAATCCAACTGACTAAAAGACGTGGCTTTGAGACGACAAAAATTGGCTTAGAACAGATCAAAAACTTGACCAATCATTCGTGTTATTTTTGTCAAAGGATTGAAGAATTAAGAACAAGCCGTAACTGCCGAATCATGCACAATCTTACGGCGTGGTTAGACACATTGGCAGGCTAAAATGGGAAAGAGATTAACGTTACACCTCCAACAGAATACAACCTTAGAAAGAGTAGCGGCAATTCTTGAGTTTTTTAACCATCAGGAAAATGATATCGAAGAATTAGCGGCAACCTGTAACATAGGAGTTACCGTGTTAAAAAAACTCATCTTCCCCTTCTTGCGGAACCTTTCCATCCTTTCTAAAACCAATCCACCTGAATTAACCCCATTCGGCAAAATCGCAGCTCATATCCAACAGTCAAATCCTGACCTACTGGGTGATTTTTTTCATTTACAACTTTATCACCTACATCGAGAAAAACCTGACAAACGATTCTCCTATGCTTATGCGACTATTGTGCAGCAACTCTGGTTGCGAAAAGAAGTTGTGTTATCACCTACGGAGAAAAAATCCTTAGTTGGAGAAGTGATTGCAGCCGCTGCCCATAAATTTGAACTGCCTGCTAGTGAAATCGCCTTTAGTGACAGTAGTGTCACCGGTGTACTCAACTGGTTACGCGGCTTATCACCAACGGTAATCGCATCAGAAGGAAAATCTGAACACTTTAGCCGTCGCTACTTCTGCGCCGCTCCTTTATTGCTCAAGGCAGTAGACAAAACCTATCAACAACTGCAACGAACCTATGGTTCTAAGATTTTCTTGCGACCAGAAATTCAAGAACAGCTTTGTCAAATGTTGGTGTTAGATCCGAGTGGATTAGATAGCACTCTAGATAATACTAAACGTACCTATGATTACGATCAAGGCGGTTTCTTTGACTATGGCTATGAAGGCGGTTACGGGCAATGGGTGATGTTGACTCAATCTCCGGAATGGAGTCAATTACTTTAATTGGGACTTTGGACGAATCAGAGCCTGCCCAAGAGCGATCGCACTCCTGGCGATAACGACTTTCACGACATCCCACTTTGCCCTTTCTGTATCCTTTACTACTGACATTTCCTTAGCTTGACTCAATGTCGTTTCGGCTAAATTTGTCAAGTTATGATAATTCAAACTATTCTTTCCCCCATAACGGTTTAATTTTTCCAATCAGATTCCCATCGCAACAAAACGTCATAATTGCTCGTTTTTTGCCCCAGTTCCGAAATAATCTACGAATTTTCAAGGGTTACGGCGATTGTGAGGTGATTGTACGATTTTCAGGTATACTATCTATGGTGGGTATTTTGTAGGCTAAATTAATTTAGGCGTCGCTAAACCCCTTGAATTTTCGTGGAACTTTGTATAATTCATGGTTTTCACCTCATGCCCAATGTCCCCTTGGACATAAGTATTTTGTTAAACTTATAATAAAAATCATTACCAAGCCTTGACAAAAACACAGATTACACAGAAGGGATGGCTGTTTCGAGAACACTGAATACTGAGGGACACAGATTGACACAGAAAACTAAATAATCTCCCCAACCATCGAATCATCTTTATCATCCTTTGCCAGCCAGAACTAACCTGTCTGTGAAATCAGTGTGACTAACCTGCCACTCCCCACCTCTAACGTTCCTCTAAATCCGTGCAATCAGTGTTTTAGGAATAGGGAATTGCTATATAATTTGACATTAACCCTAACCATGAATTTGGATAGTTATGGCACAAGTCATCCAAGCCAGCGAACTAACCTTACACGATGTCAAAGCCAAATTTAACCTTCAGCAAGTGGAGGATGAACAGTTCTTTCCAGAATGGCAGGATGATTTACCCCAAGCCACTGATGCTGAAAAGCAATGGCTTGATCGGGTTAAGGCGAATTTTCTCTATTTGGCAGAGTATCCCATGCATGAAGAGATTGTGAAAATGGTGGTACTGTCTCCATTGCTATCCGTCGCTAACTTTTATAGCTATCCGTTTCGTCCTGTGGCAGAAAAGCCAGTGGAAATCGTGTTTGAGGATGAGGCAGAAACCCTCTGGGGAAGGATTGATGTGCTGGTTTTACATCAAACGTTATGGGTTACAGTTATTGAGGCGAAGCGCAAGCAGCTTAATGTTTTAGAGGGAATTCCCCAAGCGTTGTTCTATATGATGAATAGTCCGATTATCAGGGAACCTCTATTTGGATTTATCACCAATGGCAGTGAATTTGTGTATCTCAAACTCATGCAGCCAGACTCGCCGCGATATGGTTTGTCCCGGCTTTTCTCGCTGATTAATCCCGGAAATGATTTATATACGGTGTTAGGTGTCTTGAAGCGGTTAGGGGAAGTCGTGAACAGTACTAAGCTGTGAAATGGCAAAAGAAGGTTTCAGGTTCGTGCGATCGCACCTGATTGTACTAAATCCGGGTTAGCTACCCTGGTTATAACCTAGTCCTTACCTTGCGGACTTTGTTTGTGTAGCAGCGATTTCAATCGCCTCCTCTTGCTTATTGACAATAAATGTCATCACACAGATTTCTATCGCTCTCACTGACATTAGGATTAGTTGTGAGATAATCACGCAACCAGTTACAACCCTGTCTGAGTAAATCATCTAGCGCCAAATTCCAAGTCATCACCTTTACTGTTCCATCACGGCTAGCAGAGGCAATGGTTTGACCATCGGGACTAAAACTAACACTGTACACCCAATTGCCATGTCCTTGAAACGTTTGTAGTTCGATACCATCTATCCGCCATAATTTTACCGTACCATCACCACTGGCTGAAGCAATGGTTTGACCATCGGGGCTAAAGCTGACACTATTCACCCAATTGCCATGTCCCTGAAACGTTTGCATCAGTGTGCCATCTAAACGCCAGAGTTTCACAGTGCCATCCCCGTTTGCCGAAGCAATGATTTGACCATTGGGACTAAAACTAGCGCTATTTACCCAATTGCCCTGGCGTTCAAACTCTTGCACAATTGTGCCGTCAGTACGCCAACGTTTCATCGTACCGTCACGACTGGCGGAAACCAGGGTTTGACCATCCGGACTAAAGCTGACGCTATTGACTCCACCGCTATGTCCTGCAAAGATTTGCATCACTTTGCCATCTCGACGCCAAACTTGGACGGTACAGTCGGTGCTAGCAGAGGCAAGGGTTTGACCATCGGCGCTAAAACTAACACTCTTAACCAAACCACTATGTCCTTTAAACGTTTGAACCACTCTGCCATCTAAACCCCAGAGTTTTACCGTACCATCATGACTCGCCGAAGCCAGCATCTGACCATCGGGACTGAAACTGACACTACTCACCCAATCCCTGTGTCCCGCAAAGGTTTGTACGTCTGTGTCATCTAAATGCCGGAGTTTTACCGTGCCATCACCGCTAGCTGAGGCAATCCGTTGACCATCGGGACTGAAACTAACACTATTGACGCCATCACTATGGTCGTGAAACGTTTGAACAACAGTGCTATTTGTGCGCCAAAGTTTCACTGTACCATCCGTACTAGCTGAGGCAAGGGTACGATTATCAGGACTAAAACTAATACTCCACAACCAACTGCTATACCCTTGAAAGGTTTGCACAATCGTACCATCAAGACGCCAGAGTTTCACGGTGCCGTCGCTGCTAGCTGAGGTGAGTATTTGACCATCGGGACTGAAATTAACACTATAAACCCCATCACTATGTTCCTGGAACGTTTGCACCGTTGTGCCATCTAAACGCCACACGTTAACGGTACGGTCATGACTCGCTGAGGCAATCAGTTGACCATCGGGACTGAAACTAATGCTATTAATCCCGCCGTTGTGTTTTTTAAAGGTTTGAATCACGCTGCCATCTAAACGCCAAAGTTTAACGGTGCGGTCATGACTGGTTGAGACAATCAGTTGACCATCGGGGCTAAAATTAACGCTATTGACCCAATCCGTATGCCCGTTCAATGTGCGGATAAGTTTGCCATCAATACCCCATAATTTTACCGTCCCGTCACCACTGGCTGAGGCAATTAGCTGACCATCGGGACTAAACGTGACACTCCTCACCCAATCACGATGCCCCTCAAACGTGTGCAGGATTGTACCATCAAGACGCCAAAGTTTTACGGTTCCATCTGTACTGGCTGAAGCAAGGGTTTGACCATTGGGACTAAAACTGACACTCCTCACCATACCGCGATGCCCCTCAAACGTGTGCAGAATTGTACCATCAAGACGCCAAAGTTTGACGGTTCCATCCGTGCTGGCTGAAGCAAGGGTTTGACCATCGGGACTAAAGCTAACACTCCAAACCCCACCGCTATGTCCCTGGAAGCGATTACATTCTTTCATGGAGTAGATGACGTGCCAGAGTGTACACAAGGTTCGCGTTTTTATCGTCCCTGGCGCATTGATATACTTTAACTTTTGACCTGCCTTGACGCTGGTGACTAATGCCCCCAGTTGGTCATGGCACAGAAACATGGCTTGAGCCAACGAACTTAGGGTTTCAATTTCGGCAATTTCTGTCCGCCTACGTGCCTGTTGTTCGTGAGTTAATGCCTCTTCTTTCTCTTTGAGTGCCTGCCTGAGTTGGGCTTCGGTTAACTTTTGCTTCTCTTTTGCCTCAGCTAATTCGGCTAATAAGCCGGGGGCTTGCTTCTGGCGAATGAAGTCAACTAAATAATCGTGAAATAACTGATAACGATTGACGGGGTAATCGGGGACTAAAAAGACTATCCCTGAACCGACTAAAATATGTAACACCAAATTTAGTTGCTGGATTCCGGCTGGAAATCCCCAGGCGTCTAAATCGGCTGCCAACTCAGCGCGGGTTTTGAGGGGACGTGTGCCATTTTCATAGGTGAGTAAATACAAAATCAGTTGGGCAAGTTGTTCATTCTTCGCCCCACAATCCACAACCACTTCTTCCAGAAAACGCTGGGCTAGGGTTTCTTTGGGATGATCCAAAAGTTGGCGATATTGATGTAACTTTGTGATGTTATAGGTTTGCAGTTGCGCCCCCACCACCTGCAACTCAATCGGACGAACTTTCCCCACATCACCGGCTAAATCTTGGACAACTTCATCGATGAGGGCGGGTTCTAAATAAAACTGCGATCGCTCGGTTAATTCCCGAATCACAGATTTTGCTCGTTCGGGTGAAAAGTCACCGAGGTAATAGCGGATATTTTTATCCAGAATATTCTGCTGAAACTCCTCTAAATTCGCTAATCGTTCAAATTCTAGGAGATAATGTAAATAATCTTCCCGTAAAGCAATAATGATTTTCAGATAGGGGATAGTTAGACAAACTTCTAAGAACTTATAAAACTCTTGCCGAGTAGCTATATGATTACAATTAAAGAAGAATTCTTCAAATTGGTCAAAAATTAACACCGTAATCAGATGGCGATCGCCATTTTTGCCCAAGGTTTCCAGAATCACATCGAGTGTCTTTACTGATTCTCCGGATTTCCTGGAAAAAGATAGGCTTTCATCAGATAAACCTCTTGCTTCAATTCCCCTTTCTTTTAATGCCTCCGCTAACTTAATCCCCAATTCATTGACCCAATTGGTGTAAACTCGTAGCGTCACAGGTAAGGCATGGCGATCGCCCACTGGATGCTGTTTCAAATCGGGGACTAATCCCGCCGATAATAGTGAACTTTTGCCCACGCCTGATTGACCATGCATGACCGTCAATTTATGGCAGGGTTCACTCAGCCTTGTCCTTAATTCTTGCAGATCTTGACGCCGCCCCGATGCAGTAATTCGGTCTTGGGTTCTGACTTGGGGATAAATGGAATCAATAGACGAATTAATCACTCCTTTGATCGGTTTTAAACGTCCAGCACCAACAAACGGACGGAACCCATACTGCGCTTCAATCGAACGTTGCTCTAATTTGAGGGCAAAGGATTTCAGATAATCATCCCGTTCAAAGTAGAGTCCGCGCAATTCTTTTAAGATATCAATATAAAGTTGGGGGTCATAGTCGGGTAGACTCTGGTTTTTAGCCGTCTCTAGATTTTGAATCGCTTCAGCCGTCTCGTCAAGATGACGTTGGGCTTTTGCCAGTAACAATAAATATAAACTTTGATAGTGTTGCCATGCCCAAGCCCAATGGGTGTGATTATGCTGGGAAGCTAAGTCAATAACGGATTGCTGATTATTCGTTTGTCGGGCTGATTCAGCATACTCTTTGGCATCACTCCAAGCGCCTCTGGCGAGGGCGACTTCAGCTAAAAGGGCATCAGCATACCCGGCATACAGATGAGTGCTATCTAAATAGTTTTGATGCAGATTAACGGCGGTTTGGGCAACCTCTTCTAATTCCTGCCACTCCTGCAACCGAATTAACACTTCTCCCAAGGGATTAATAAACCGGGCGGCTAAATCCGGACGATTCCCCTGTTGAAACACACGCACACAGCGCTGAAAATAATCCTTTGCCCGATAACACGATCGCCCATAGTCAGCCCGATGCAAAACCGCATAACACCGCCACCATAAGCCCAGATAAAATAATAAACAGCCCTGTTGTTCCGGGTAATCCCCCTGTTGCCAAAATGCCAGACTTTGTTGATAATACTGACGGGCTTTTTCCATGTCCTGATTAGCCGGAGCATCTCTACCCAGGAGAAAGTGCAGTTTTGCCTCAACGTCTGGTGTCAAGGGTTCGCCCCGACGGTGCAAATCATTCAGCGCCGATTCTAATTCACAACCCCGACGGGAACCCACAGCGATCGTAAACACAGCGTTATCCAGAAATCGACCCGCCCCTGCATTTAAAACCTCAGTAAAGATTGTATCAGCCGTTTGGTGAATTCTATCGATTAGATCTTGGGTCGCGATCGCAAACTCGACTTGGGTTGCCCAACTTTCAAAATCGGGGACTAACCGAATCAGTTTTCGCCGTAGGTTATCGGTTACCCACAGGATTAAGGGAAAGGGCAATTTACGAAATTCTTCCCGAATTTGGTTGGTGGTGGTTAGCAGTTGATCCAGATGGGTTATAGAGTCTAACCCGAGTACAACAAGAGCATTAGGGTATCGCTTATCAGTTGCAGACGAGATCCCCGACTTCTTCAAGAAGTCGGGGATCTGAACCGTTGAATTTGAATAGGAAATATGTTCAGTAATGGTTGAGTAAAGTCGGGTGACGGATGGCTGGAGAATTAGTTCTTGAATATCAAGAGGACATTGTTCTTGCAACTGCTGTGTGATCTGCTTTTGCCCGGTGAAATAATTACAACGCGCTAGAATGAGTGAGAATTCACCTTGAGACAATTGGATGGCACGAATCAGCGTTTTTAAGGATTTGTCATTTGTCATTTGTCATTTGTCATTTGTCATTTGTCATTTGTCATTTGTCATTTGTCATTTGTCATTTGTCATTTGTCATTTGTCATTTGTCATTTGTCATTCCCGCCCCTACAATTCCAAACCATGTCCTAGAGCGAAGCGATCGGCTAAGATGGGGTTAATGTCAAACCAACACCCTTGCTGATCTCGATATTCAAATACAAACAAACTCCGCAGGAGGACTTGATATCCATTCTCACCTCTAACGGTTTTGTTTTGTTCAACTTGTTGCAGTAATTCCCACTCATCGGGGGTAATTGCCAAACATAAATCATTCCGTCGCTGACAAATTACATTTTCTAAACAATCCTTACTGATAGGGGGGTCATCTTTTTGGATACAGGCAAATAATAAAACCAGCAAGTTTCGCACATGACCGCCACTGACTAAACAGAGACGGTCTAAGGTTTCCGAACAATCAAATACGTCTGCAATCAAACTCAATCGCTCTTGGGGTTCAACCTCTGGAAATGCCCTCGCTAATACCATCTGTCGCAGCAATGCCATTCCCTCCTGGCAAACTGTTGTACCATCCCTTTGTTTCACCCGCACCATCGGCAATATTTTCGGCTCAACGCCAAAACGATTCGTTAATCGTCCTAAGGCATTGGAAAAGGCTAAAACTAAGGGAATAGTATAGACAACATGACAGTTTAATTGATTTAACTGTTCGCCTCGGTCTACAAATAAATATTCTGGTTGCAGTTGTCCTCCCGGCTTTTGTTTATTGTCGATGCGGTCAAGATTATCGACAATGACGACTAATCCTTGTTTCCCCTGCTGCTTTAACTGCTGGATAGCGGGTTCAATTAATTCCTTGTTAATCGCGTCTAAAATGCCATTGACTCGTGGTTCTAAATGTTGGCGCAATAAAGAACGCACTTCTGGACTATTCTTCGCTTGAGCGGTAATTTCACCAATACCCAGCGCCAAGGAAAACTCGCCCTCTTTTTTAGTTGTCATCCCTACATCCCCAACCTTAGGGACTTTAACGTTTACTCCCTTAACTTCCGCCTGCAAAATCTGAGTTGCACCTTGGAGTAACTGTTGAAAACGGCTAGGCTGTACGTTGAGGTGACTGGCTTCGAGACTGTTACTCACCTGACGTGCGATCGCAAGTAGAATATCGCTAATATCCACATCTGCCATATCCAAGTCCTGGGAGGACTCAAAGTAAACGACATGAAAGCCTTGCTGTTCGAGTTCGGTTTTCAGGCGCAGTAATTCTGTGGATTTGCCACAGCCAATATGTCCGGTAAAGAGTTGACAGGTTGGTTCATCGGGAGATAATCGGCTAATCGTGCGTCCCAGTTCCTTGATGATATTATTTCCTCGCACGGAAGAAAAATCAATATAATACTGTCGATCCTCAGACTGACTTAGATCGAGGGTTTTGCTAGGGTTGGATGCGCGGTAAAATTTGGCTAAATTCAGTGTCATGGTTTGCCTGACTCTCCAGCCTATTCCTAGTGTTGACTCTGTTTGTTCTAGCCCTGAGTAATTGTCTTCACTGAAGTGTAGCACTACAATCTGTCAGTTGCTGGGCAATACCAGAATCAGGCGGTAGAGATGGAGTCGGCTAGGTCTGGCGGCTGTTTTGACCGAAAATTTTGGTCACAAGCCTCCCCCTTCTACACAACTCTAAAGATGACTACATCAGAGTGCGATCGCGCCAAATTCACTCGCTCAAATCGGGTGGCTCTTGCCTCAATTCTCTGGCGCCAAACCACATGGCATCCTGTCTGTCTGATGGGAACAACTTTGATATGACGGGTGAATAATTGCATTCCCATTCCCTTTTGAGCCGGAAAAGATGCATGAAACGGCTTTTTTGTCAAATCTGCCTCTGCATGAGTCCATCAAACTGGGTAATGGAACATGATTGTAGTATTTCAATTTTCCCGGCGCTAGGGAGAACCCAATAACGCAGTATCAAGGCATTTTAGGAATAGTTGGTTAAAAATGGTTATAAAAATAACCCAATACAGCATAACAATAACGTTATACTACACCCTCAAACCCAGGTCAAATCAGGATTTGCCCGGGGCATTTTCTGCCCGCCCGAATTTCGATGATCTTTAAACTATTAAAACATAAACGTCAAACCTAAAAGTTTTACTTATATAAATGGGCTTTGTCGTCAACCCAACCTACAACCTTACTTTTCACGGGTTCCGGAAAACCTCTCTCCAAACCTCTCTCCTGCAAGGAGAGAGGCTTTGAATTCTCCCCCGTGGAACAAAAAGCGAAGCAACATCTGGTCTCCCCCATGCTTATCCCCAAGAATTGGCGAAGAAAGACTGGTTACCCTATTATGCTCAACATTTTCATACCGTTGAAATTAATAACTCTTTCTATAAGCTACCTTCACCAGAAACATTGCAGCAGTGGCGAGATACCGTTCCCGATGACTTTGTATTTAGTTTGAAAGCCAGTCAATATATCACCCATAAGAAAAAGTTGAACGATGCTCAAGCAACGGTGTCGAATCTGCTGGAACGAGTGAATGGATTAGGGGAACAATTAGACATAATTCTGTTTCCGTTACCTCCCCGATGGCATTGTAATTGCCAACGACTGCGCGATTGTCTGGCGGCGCTTGATCCAGAGTATCGGTATGCCTTTGAATTCCGCGATCGCACTTGGCATAATTCCCAAGTCTACGACATCTTAGCCGAACACGGGATAGCCTTTTGTATCTATGACTTAGGCGGTTATCTTTCTCCAAAAGAAGTAACGGCAGATTTCGTCTATTTGCGACTCCATGTACCCCAACCCCACTTTGGAGTCGGTTTCGTGAACCTGTTTAAACGGCTGATACGGACAGATCGTGCTAATTTCCAACACATGATGACCCTCTGGTGCCATTCCGGGTTCCCTCGATTTCATCGTGGGACAGGAGAGAAAAATCCAGGGCTTCTCAAAGTTATCTTCGATTGGTTAAAAGTCTTTGAAGGAAAATTATTGATTTGCTGGAATCGGACTAAGAAAAACGTTTTGAATTATAGACAAAATCAAAAATGCCGCTCTTAAAATTATTGGCGGGTTCATTTTCTGAAAGGGTAAGTAATTTGGGTTGACCTTGCTTTAGTTCAGTTACTCGGATTTGACTGCCTTCCTCTTTTAAATCCTCGATATAGCCGGGTTGGTGAAGTTTGGCTTGCTTGCCACTGCCAAACGGTCCGAAATAGTAAGTATAATGGGGGTTATCTGTGACGATTTTCAGCCACCAAGCTAAACCCAAACGCTCTAAGGAAGCAAGAAATGTATTTTGATGTTTTTTCCAAAAACCAGTCATCTTTTTTTGGTAAGTCTGTTACTGGATCTGTAGATACCCTGTTAATCATGGATGGCATTCTTCAAGATTGCCATCTCTACGCTATACGCTAGAGCTTTTGGGTTTCCAGAGGTTAAGATTATCAATGTTAGTGAGGCAATTTCTTCTATCTAAAGAATGAATATTGAGTTAAGTTAGCTTGTAACGCTGAATACAAAACTATTTTGGGAATCAGGGAAAATCCCGCACCCAGTTGGGGTTCTGGTAGCACGGGATACTTTTTACCTGAAAGTGGCGCGATCGCACGCCCAATAGAACCAATTAATTAGCTGGGTTTATTTCTGGGATCGATAGCCGCTAACAGATCAGCAAGTTCACTGGCGTGATCTTCTTCATCTTCGAGAATGCTTTCAACGATATGACGAGTTGTGGGATCAGCATGACCAAAAAAGCCAACTAACTTGCGGTAAACTTCAATCGCAATCCGCTCGGCGACTAAATCCTCTTTGATCAATTGAGTCAACTCAATATTGGCACCCGTGCTACCATACTCCGTAGATGAGCGCTCCATGATTGTCGCCGGATTAAAATCGGGATCACCCCCAAGCTGATCAATCCGCTCGGCGAGCATCATCGTATGTTCTTGTTCTTGCTCGGCGTGTTCAGCAAACTCCGCCGCAACCTGAGGATAATTAATTCCCTTAGCAATAACCTGATGGTGACGGTAGCGCATTACACATAGAATTTCCGTGGCTAGCGCTTCATTGAGGTACTGGCAAGCTTGTTCGCGATCTAGGGGATAATCTTCAGTAACGGCTCCCTCTTCAATAGATTGACGCGCCTGCTGACGGATCTTATCAATATCATAAAGTTGATTTTTTGTTTGTGTGGCTGTCATACGTGTTCATCCTTCTCATTATCAATTCAGGGATACTCACCGATGCACCAACGATAAGTCGTTGGTTCTCGGCGTTAATTGAGTAACCCAAATCTTTATTACTGAACTTAACTTTAAACAAAGAGCCGAAAATGTGCTTCTGTCGTAGGGGAGAACTATGATGTCTAACTTCCGAACTATTTCGACTTAGGCGGAAGTCGGCTCTTGATACCCCTGAATCGCTTCGGGTTCAAATTGGCGCAGCACAGACGTAGCTTGGCGGATTAAATCCTCCGAGGCTTTTACCGCAATCAAATATTTACCTGCATTGAGGCGATTGCGATACGTCAGAGCATCACCCCCACCAATGGCGATACCTACGCCACCGCCAACCAAAAGAGCGCCCAGCGCTCCAGCAATAGCGCCGAGAATTCCCGCGATAATGTGATTGAGTAGGCGACTCGCGCCGGGAAAAATGGCGATACCCGTGAGGACATTGAAGACATAGCCAGCCACAAATCCAAAGGGAATCAGCCAATAAGCTAAGCGGATAATTTGTTGAGTCGCCTGTTGATTGGGTTCAACTAATCCAAATTCATCTGCACTTTGATAGCCTTCGCCCAGGATACTAATCTGAGTCGTTGATAGACCATTTTTAACTAAGGCAGAGGAAGCCGCTTCTGCTTGGGTACGATTGGGCAATACGGCAATCAGATAAGACATAATCCGATAGTTTATGATATCTACAAGTTGAACAAAATAATAGAGTTAGGGGAGTTTACGATAATCTTAAAGAATCGAACCCGGCAATAACGTCAGTCTTGAGACGGAATACATCTCCAATACCTTTACCTTGATCTGACCCCACCCTAACCCTCCCCTTGGCAAGGGGAGGAAACTTTCCCCGCCTACTTTGAGAATCATATCTACCCCTTTAGAAAGAGGAAAGCCAAGGGGAACAAATACCAAGATGAAGTGGGGGTGTCGGCTATTTCAATATGAGTTAGATTCCGTTAAAACCAAATGGTGATTTGAGGTGATAGGTATGGTTTTCATGACAGACCAAGAACTTGGCACTAGAGTTAAAGATCAAATCCGCTGGGATGGGCGTGTGCCAGCAGCAGATATTGAGATTACGATTGAAGATAGTAAGGCAATCTTGAGAGGCAATGTACCCAGTTACCGCGCCAAAATGGCAGCCGCAGAAGACGCTTGGGTGGTATCGGGAATTCAGAAAGTGGATAACCATCTCCAGGTAAAATATCCACCTGCGGTAACGGTTCCCCCAGATAGCGAAATTGCATCGAGTGTAAACGCTGTCTTAGTTTGGGAACCTGATATTGATTCGGCGAACATAGAAGTCAGTGTTACATCGGGAGTTGTTACTCTCCGAGGTACTGTGGATGCTTATTGGAAGAAATATCAAGCGGAACAGGATGCTTATGGGATTGCGGGTGTCATCGATGTAATTAACGAACTTGGGGTGGTTCTGACCGATAAACTGCTTGATCAGGTAATCGCTAGAGATATTGAAGCCGCCCTAGCCAGAAATTCTCATGTCAATGTTGAGGATGTGACGGTGGCTGTAGACAATGGCACTGTCATCTTAGGGGGTAATGTTCCCAATTGGGCGGCATGGCGATCTGCCTATAATGCGGCTATCTATACTACTGGCGTGATCGATGTCGTCGATCAACTTAACATCGTTTATTCCTAGGTATGTAGAGACGTAGCATGCTACGTCTCTACGTTAGGGCTGGTTTAGTTGCATCTGGGTGAGGTAAGAAACGTTAATAGTGAAACCCGTCCCTACACACTCAAAAATTAACCAATACTGAAAATAAAACTACTGAGACTAAAACCATGACTAAAACATCAGCATTAAACGTAGAACAAAAACCTGTCCAAATCCCATCGGGTCGAGTTAACCTGGAAGGCAATTGAAAAGAAATTAGAAATTGTTCCCGGGGCTACCCATTTGTTTGAGGAACCTGGTGCCTTGGAAAATGTGGCAGAACTCGCTTGTGATTGGTTTGAGCGCTGTCTGGCTGGGAAAAGTAGGGGCGAGTAACAATCGGGTAATAATATTGTTCGGTTAAGAGAGGGAGCAGGGGAAGCTGAGGCAGCATGTCAGAGAAAGCAGACAATTGTTCAGCTACCTGCTAAGTTGGCTTATTCTTCGAGAAGGCTCTACCTACGTACCTCAACGCAATCGACAAAGGGGATCATAGAGCCGAAAATTAGCTTGATCCAGTTAGCTGATCAGATTCTATTCAGGTGGTATCCTCTTGGATGATCAGCTATGTGTAGGAGATTCTATGGATAACTGGCAATCTGTTCGCGTTTTTGGCTTGCCAGCAGAGAAAGGCAGATGGTTTTTAATCCCGTTAGGCTCGCTTGTCCTACTGTGTTTAGGCACAGTCTATTCTTGGAGTATCTTCCGTAAACCGCTAGAGGACTTATTTGGCATCAGCGCCACTCAAAGTTTATTACCGTTCACAGTTTTATTAGTCCTCTATGCCCTGTTGATGCCCATTACGGGATTCTACATTGATAAGATTGGTGTAAGCAAAATTACCGCGATTGGTGGCGTGGTGACGGGAATAGGTTATATCCTTTCCAGTTTCGCCACGAATATCATCCTCTTAACGATTACCTATGGGGTAATCGCTGGGGCGGGAGTTGGCATTGCCTATGGTGTTCCCCTAGCCGTTTCCGCTAAATGGTTTCCCGATCGCAAAGGCTTGGCAGTGGGATTGACGGCGATCGGGTTTGGACTGTCTCCCTTGGTGACAGCACCGCTAGCCAAGGGCTTAATTGCAGCGTTTGGGGTTCTTCCTAGCTTTGCAATTCTGGGGATTAGCTTGACGGGAATTATTCTCGTTATCTCAATCACGCTCAAATTACCCCCAGTCGGATGGAAACCCCAAACCTGGACGCCAAAACAGATCGAAACAAGCAAAAATCAGCGACGACAACTCTTGCGATCGCCGTCTTTTTATGCGCTCTGGTTTTGCTATACCATTGGCACGTTTGTCGGACTCTCGGCGATCGGTATTTCTAGCCCTGTGGCACAGGAAATTATTCAACTCGATGCGACTACCGCCGCGATTACGGTTTCTATCTTTGCTGTCTTCAATGGCATCGGGCGTCCTCTATTTGGTTGGTTAACGGATCGCCTACAGCCCAAGGGAGCGGCGATTATTTCCTATGTGTTAATTCTGATCGCTTCGATTTTGATGCTCAGTGCGGGAGAGGGGCAAGCTTTGACCTATCTGGTTGCCTTTTCTCTGTTCTGGCTTTGCTTAGGAGGATGGTTAGCGATCGCACCAACAGCAACCCTGATTTTGTTTCCGCCGGAGGACTATGCTAAGAACTATGGAATTGTCTTCACCGCCTATGGCGCTGGCGCATTATTAGGGACTCTCGCCATCGGTCAACTCCGGGATTTGTTTGGCAGTTATACCTACGCTTTCTATCCCACCGCCATTTTAGCCATTATCGGCATTATTATCGCCCAATTTAAGCTTCGCGCTTAAGTATTGGACTTTGGACAAAAAAATAAATTTGCGTAATTTATTCGCCAAGGCATTTGGGGCAGAAAAATTAGATGTAGGGGCGGATTTAGGGATAAATGTAGGGGCGGGTTTAGGGATAAATGTAGGGGCGGGTTTAGGGACTCAATTCAAACATCCACCAATAACGGAACAACAAAACCCGCCCTCCTCACCAATAACGGAACAACAAAACCCACCCATTCCCCCACCGAAAGGCAATCGATTAATCCAAAACTGGACAACCCAACCCACCTTATTCTCAACCGCGATCGCAGTGAAAGATTGGGGCAGGGCGGGTTTTGTAGAAAGGTGATTGGTGGCTTCATTAATTTTGTCCCTAAACCCGCCCCTACATTGGGTTTTATGTCCCGATATCATATTTTAATATTAACCTGAAACCCGAGCAAAAAACACCAGATTTCCAACCGCGATCGCACTTTGTTTGTCCAAAGTCCAGTAAATCCGATTAACCAACATTTGCCAGGGGTTTCCCTTCAAGGGGATAGAGTTCAATTAATTCGCACAGTCTATACTGTTGATAATTTTTCGGCGAACTGAGACGGGCTTTATTAATAGTCCGAACCAGTTGATCGCGAGAAAACGGTTTACTTAAGTGAGCAATAGCCCCCTGTTTCATGCCCCAAATTCGGTCAATTTTATGATTTTGACGCGAACATATAACAATGGGAATGTTCTGAGTATCTGGATGTTTTTTGAGCTGACGACACACCTCAAACCCATTCATTTCCGGCATCATTAAGTCAGTGACAATGACATGGGGTTTATACAAAACTGCCTTATTTAGCGCTTCTTTTGGGTTGGTTAGATTGATGATCGTATGACCGCTATCGCGCAGGTAAAGATTCATCAATGCTAACTGGGTGATACTATCCTCAATCAATAAAATCTTACTCATAGGAAGATTAGCCTGAAAGTTTCAATCTGCTGGGACGCAATAAAAATAGGAAATTGCTTTTAGATGTCTATGCTACCTACCAGAATACCTTTACTTCCTGTAACAAAAAATCCGTTGATTCGCTGAATCATCCTACGTAGAATGGCTGAGTTTAAGGAAATGAATCAGTATATATGCTTATCGGATTGATAAAATTGGGATTATTGAGATTATCATGACGCATTTCTGAGATACAGTAAAAACTTGCCAATAGAGTTCTGAGAAGGGAGGATTGTAGTAAGACTCTATCCATCAGCAACTTTTCCATGACAGGCATATCGGGTGCATCAACTCATCTGCAACACCATCGACAGCAGTTTCCGGCTTTAGCCAACAAAGCCTATTTCAACTTTGGCGGTCAAGGGACTCTCCCCGCCAGGTCATTAACGGCGATTCAACAGGCTTATGAGTATACTCAGGAGCATGGACCGTTTTCGGGTAAGGTCTATGGATGGGTGGTGGAACAAACCCAGCACATCCGAAGCGCGATCGCGTCTGAGTTGAGAACGCCTCCCGAAACGATTACCCTCACCGAAAATGTCACCGTTGGCTGTAATATTGCCTTCTGGGGAATGGACTGGCAAATTGGCGATCGCATCCTGCTGACGGATTGTGAACATCCGGGTATTGTGGCTACAGCAGAAGAGATTGGACGGCGATTTGGCGTAGAGGTGGCTACCTGTCCAATTATGGCGACGCTGAACCAAGGTGATCCTACCGCCGTGATCCAACAACACCTGACACCGCGTACCCGGTTAGTGGTTCTCAGTCATATACTCTGGAATACGGGTCAAGTTTTGCCCTTAAAAGAAATTGTGGAAACCTGTCGTAATACGGCGACAGAAAACACCCCGATCCGAATCTTAGTCGATGCGGCTCAATCGGTTGGTTCTTTACCCTTAAATTTAAGCGAACTTGGGGTAGACTTTTATGCCTTTACGGGTCATAAATGGTGGTGTGGACCTGCTGGGGTTGGCGGTTTATACGTGAAACCTGATGCGTTAGAACACCTGCATCCGACGTTTATTGGTTGGCGCGGTATTCTCATGGACAAAACCGCTAAACCCATCGGCTGGAAACCGGATGGACAACGCTTTGAAGTCGCGACATCCGCCTATCCTCTCTACGTCGGATTGCGAGAGGCGATCGCGACTCATCAGCAATGGGGAACGGATCAAAGCCGCTATGAACAAATTTGTCAGCGTAGTCAGTATCTTTGGCAACGCCTATCTGAATTAAACTCGGTACGTTGCTTGTTGAACTCTCCCCCCCAAGCGGGTTTAGTGTCCTTTATCTTAACCGATAGTACCCCCTCTTCCCAACTCGTCAACCAATTAGCAGACAAGGGGTTCCTGCTTCGCACCCTGCGCGATCCCGACTGCATTCGCGCCTGCGTTCATTACTTTACAGACTATGAGGAAATGGATCGGTTAGTAGACGCGATCGCGAATCAATTGTAGAGGCGGATGTAGGGATAATTGTAGGGGCGGGTTTAGGGACTCAATTCAAATATCCACCAATAACGGAACAACAAAACCCGCCCTACCACCAAATCCTGGCATAAGACAAATGACAAATGACATAAGACCAATAACTATTCCGTTGACTTTTGCCGCACACCTTGGACAATCCGCGAGAGTTCACTCTTTTCGTCAACCGTAATCCGACTGGGGGAACCACTGATAATCCGCTCGTAATTGCGGAATGAATCTTTAATGTCTGCCCCATCTTTGCTAATCATATACTCTCGAATTCCGGTATCGTGCCAAGATCCCCGCATTTTAAATACATTAAGTGCCCGGGACATTTGCCCGCGAATTTCTACGTATTGCAACATTAAAATTGTATCAGTAATCGTAGAAATATGGGAATCTGTAATTGAATTCGATCCCATAAATTGATCCGTTGTATTGGTGAAAAACCCGGTAATTTCTTCTTGCTTGGCGTAACCCGTCACACCAATCACGAACTGACGGAATGCATTATTGCTCACTCCCCGCGCTAACGCCGAAAGCGAATCAATGGCAATGCGAGACGGTTTAAACTCCTGAATTTGGGTTTGAATAATTTGCAAATGATCTTCTAATCCTGCCGATTCTGGATAGGAACAAAGAATTTTTAATAATCCTTTTTCCTCCATTTCCTCAAAATCGATTCCCCAGGATAAGCCGTTTCGCGTAAGCTGCGCTCTAGATTCTTCGTAAGCGAAGAGGATCGCCCGTTCTTCATTTAAACAAGCATCATGAATAAACTTACTAACTAATAAAGTTTTTCCCGTTCCCGTAGCTCCCGTTGCTAGAATAATGGAATCTTTAAAGAAGCCACCGCCACACATTTCATCCAGGGTTTTAATTCCAGAGGATACCCGAACATTAGATGAACGCTGAGTTAATTGCATGGCACCTAAGGGGAAAATATTAAATCCTTGATTGCTTAGGGTAAACGGGTATTCCCCTTTCATGTGGGTTGTACCCCGTAACTTAAGTATTTCAATCGTGCGGCGTCGCCGTTCTCCTTCCAAAACATTGCGAACAATTACCACATTATCGGAGACAAACTCTTCCACACCAAACCGGGCTACGGGTCCATATTCTTCAACACGCTCTGTTGTCATCACCGTCGTCACGCCAATTTGCTTGAGGCGAGCGACTAAGCGAAAAATTTCTCGCCGCACCACTGAAGCGGCATCATATTGTTGAAATATGGCGGTGATGGAATCAACAGAAACCCGCTTGGCTTTGTACTTGCGAATCGCGTATTGAATCCGCTCAATTAACGCGGACAGATCAAAGTTGCCGACAACTTCTTGTCCTTCGGGATCAGGAGAAGCATCCAGAATAAACAGTTTGCCGTCATCAATTAACTTTTGCAGATCCCAGCCTAAACTATGGGAATTTTTAATAATATCATTAGGAGATTCTTCAAAGGTAACGAAGACACCCGGATCATCAAATTGAGTGATCCCGTTATAGAGGAACTGAACCGCAAACAAGGTTTTACCCGTACCAGACGTGCCACTCACCAATGTGGTTCGAGCCACGGGTAACCCCCCATGGCTGATATCATCGAACCCTTCAATCATCGTCCGGATTTTATGGACTCCTGGGGTGGTAAATTCATCGGGTCTTTGCTCATCTAGATTAAATGGACTCATATTTTTTCGTCAAATTTAAACATATAACTAAAATCGCCGTCATCTGAGAATAGATCTCGAATTTGCTATTATCTCATAAAATCTGAACCTGCCCTAAAAATCTATGTCTCCATCCCGAAGTTCTTCATACAGCAGATCCAATCCGATTAAGACTTTTTCGCGATCAGACAGATCCCCAATAATTTTTCGCACCGGAGGCGGTAAAACTTTCGCTAGAGTTGGCGTTGCCAAAATTTTATCTTCCTCGGCAAGTTGAGGACTTTTGAGAACATCAATCACTTTCAGGGCGTAAACCCCTTGAAATTCCTGTTCCAGGATATTTTTGAGGGTTTTCAATGCTGTAACTGAGTGGGGAGTATTCCCAGCCACATAAAGCTTGAGGACATAAGTTTTTTTTAAGGGACTCATAGGGTTAGCCATTACTAATAAGCGAAGGATAGTTGCCAATTTAAAAGTAACCCGGAAGAAATTCGTTCACCGTTGACTTGATGGGTCGGGAGCGAATTGCTAATACCACAATTATAATTATAACTCTCTGGGAATCGAGCGACGATACATTTCACCTAAATGAGCAATTACATCGATCAGCGTTAGGCGATAGTCTGTGAGAATATCTTCATTGCGACCCTCTAGCTTGAGTTGTTGTGCAAAATCATCCATCAAATCCATGTGAATTTCTACAATCTTAGAAACGGATATATCGGCAAAAAATGCTTCATTTACCAAATTATCAATTAACTGGTTAATCGTGGTGTCTTGACTGAAGTACATTAAAACAATGTCACGATAATCACTCTTAAGCTGTTCGATCAGTTTACTTTTTTCATTTTGCGATAAATAGCGAAAGAAAAACTGAGGATTTCGTTTATAGTAAACACCGAGATATCCCAGTCGCTCTTTGAGTTTTTCAGATAACCGATACTGCTGCTTCATTAAAGAACCCCGATGAATTTCCTCGGTTTTCTTGTCCGCGTTAGCCAGAAGAGTGGGCAAGTTGCAGTTCGGAGAAAGGGAAAGGAACTGGGTAATTGCCTGTTCCAGGGAATGTTCTATGTCAGAGACTTGGCTACTATCGAGTCGAACTTCAGCGGCGTGAAACAAATAATGCACCTCCCCTGGAGTACAACGAACGGTTGTCTGAATTGGGTTTGGCTGAGCATTTGTGACAACAACAGAATCATTGTTTTTTGATTCTTTGGGAAAAATAACTAGAGGAAGTAGGATTCCTTGTTCGTACAACTGATTAATAACGGGTGGTAAGGTGTCGTCATCTTGAAGCACTAAACAATCGATATGCTGCTGTTTTTGTTCCACGAACTCCAGAAACTCAGAGGCTGAGTTCGCGATCAATAACAGATAGCGATCGCCACTTAAAACCTGGCTCAGTGACTGCGCCAGGGCTGGGGAACGAACAAAAATACCAATTGACAGTTGAGGATGCAAAACGATAGAACTTTAATGTTGAAAAACAACCTTACCAATTGCCGAGTTAAATTTCTCGACTGTAACGTATTTTAACAAAATTTTTCTAAAGTTAATTAACATTACCTTAAGTACTCTAAGAATTGTAAGTAATTGTAAGCATTTTGCCCTTTCCCCCCCCCATCCAGCGCAATAATTGAACTAGAGCGGTGGTTGTGCTGGTCAGCGGAGCAAGTCCCTGGCGCTATTCGGCTTATGGGCAACTTAATAATTTATAGCCTGCGACCTAGCCGCTTCCCCTGATTTGAGCTAATTGGTCATATCCATGTCAACTCCCAGTTTAAAAGAATGTGCTGCTCCTGTTCCGATTTGTTCCCAAACCACTGATCTAACTGCCCTACTGGAGATTTTTCACGCATCAGGGAGTGACTCGATTGTTGTGGTCAGTGAGCAGCACTATCCTCTGGGAGTCGTGAATCTGCGACAGCTTATGCCCCATCTCCTGACCGGGGCGACGTCAGCCGCAACTCTAGGAACAACCGCAACGAGAGATTTCTCTCAACGGCTCTCGGAATTGGAACCCTCTGTAATTGAACCCCTAGAGATTCTACCAGCATCGTTGACAATCAGCCAGTTCTGGACTATCTTAACTGACTTGGGTAGGGGAAGACCAGACACACCATTCGATACATCCACCATTCCCTACCCGGAAGGTTCCAGACAATGGGCATTAGTCGAACCCAATGGTAGATTTTTGGGACTGCTCAATAGCTGGCAATTATTGAAATTCTTAGCACCATTACCCCAAACTGAAGATGTAGAGACGTTGCATGCAACGTCTCTACGTCAGGGCGGGTGTGGCACAAACGTGATTATCAATAACCAACAGCACGTTCCTAAATCCACCCCGACAAACCCTTCCCTGGAGAGTCGCGAAGGGTTCCCCAATCCCCAATCACCCTTAATCCAACTCCTCGAACAACTACCACTCCCCCTGAGTTTACAAACCGCAACCGGGCAAATCTTGTCCGAAAATCGGGCTTGGCGTCAGCAGATAGGGTTATCTTGGGAGCATCCAACTGGGATAGAATCAACCTCGGTTGAATCACCCTCCAACCTAGGCATCCTCAGCCATAACACTCAGCCCGACTCAACCCGCTACTGTGCCAATGGGCAGACAAATCCTCAGGTAACAGAACCATTAGCGGTAGCTGAGAACCCCACCCATAAAAAGCTCAACAATAGGGAGAAGCCAGTGGCTTGGGGTGTTGGTGATCAAACTCAGCCAACATTCACGTCCCCTAGAGCGATGGGTTATGACTGTGCAGGCGATCGCACCCACTTCATGGCAACCCATGCTCAACATCCAGAACTTGAGTCTACCGCGACATCTCAGTATCCTCAAGACTCACACAGGGATGGGAAAACGCTAGAAATGACGAAAAAAATCCAGGATCGCCAGTTTGTGTTGACAAAAATGCCTCTACCTCCCTCGTTGTTCCCCGAATTGACAACTGAGGACTGGAAAGGCACACCATGGAAAGACGCACCATGGCACAAAAATACCCTCAATCCCCCTAATTCACCGCTTTGGTTAGTCATGGCGCAAGACACGACGGATCAACAGCAAGTCGCTCAAGAACTGACTGCCAAAAATGCGGATTTAGTCCAACTCAACCGCCTGAAAGACGAGTTTTTAGCCTGTATTAGCCATGAACTGAAGACACCACTCACCGCCGTTTTAGGATTATCAACTCTGCTCAAAGACCAGTTATTAGGTGAACTCAATGAGCGTCAAGCGCGTTATGCTCGGTTGATTTACCAGAATGGGCGTCAACTGATGGCAGTGGTCAATGATATTCTGGATCTAACGCGCATGGAAACAGGTCAGCTTGAACTGACGTTAGAACCAGTGCAGATTCAAAGCCTGTGCGATCGCGCTTATCAACAAGCCCTACAAGTCTACTCAGACAACAATCCCAACCACGAAGGCGCAATCCCCGACATTTCCTTTGTTTTAGACATCGAACCCGGTCTAGACACCATCATTGCCGACGAACTACGGCTGCGGCAAATGCTGGCACATCTACTATCCAATGCACTCAAATTTACCGATAGCCAAAACACCGTAGGTTTAAAGGTTAACCATCAAGATGGTTGGATTGCCTTTAAAATCTGGGATACCGGAATTGGTATTCCCGAAAACAAGCAGCACTTAATTTTCCAGAAATTCCAACAGTTGGAAGAACCGCTCACTCGTCAGTTTGAGGGGACAGGATTAGGATTAGTCTTAACCCAACGCTTGGCTCGCTTGCATGGAGGAGATATCTCGTTTATCTCAAAAAGCGGTGATGGTAGCGAGTTTACCCTGCTCCTTCCCCCCTGTCCACCTTCTGGTAAGGATTTGGCGGAAACGGAAAACTGGGAACAGGTAAGCACCAACCTCTCATCCCCCAATCGTAACCGCTTGGTGTTAATTGTCGAAACTGTACCCCGGTATCTAGAAAGCCTGACAGTGCAGCTAAAACATTTAGGCTACTGGGTGATCAATGCTCGTTCTGGTCCAGAAGCACTCTCCAAAGCTCGTAGCTTACAACCGAGCATCATTTTACTCAATCCTCTTCTCCCACAAGTTTCGGGTTGGGATGTACTGACATTACTTAAGTCTGATCTGCAAACCCGTCACATTCCCATCTTAGTTACAGCGACTCAAGCTGAAAAAGAACAGGCTGATCAAAATAACGCCGATGGCTTCTTAAGTTTACCGGTTCAAGCGGAAGCATTAGCCAAAAGCCTGACTCGCTTGGGTAAACATCAGCCTCCCGCCAATCAGGTTCTAACGCTGCTTTATGTCAGTGCGGGGTTGGTGGAGGTTCCCCCAGAATCGTCAAGACTAATTTCTCAGTTAACTGATATACTCAGTTGCCAACATTCCGATCTAAAATACCGGGTACTGGAAGCCGATGATTTAGAACAAGCAGAATTATTGGCACGGGTTTGGAATCCAGATATTGTTTTGCTTGACGGGGCTGGGATCAACGATTCCCCAAGTTACTTTAAAACCTATTCGTTATATCCCGCATTAGCAGAGCTACCCCTAATTACCCTGGATCATCAAACCACACAAGCCGCCAATCAAGCGATCGGTCTTTCTGTCTATCCCTGTTTAGCCCCAGATAACCCCCAGAAAATTACCACACTGCTGCAAGTAATTCAAATTGCGGCTGGCGTGAGTCGCAAGTCAAGTATTCTGATCTTTGATCTGGGCGACACTCAAGGAGTTAGTCCAAAAGATCACACTTTCAATCCTAATTCCGTTACACCTTACACCCCTTGGTTACGGGCATTAATTCAATATCTACAAGCGGCTGGATTTAGAAGTCTATTCTCCCAGTGTTGGTCAGATGTCTACCATCAACTTCAAGCACAAATGGTTGATGTACTGCTGATTCGGATCAAGGATATTGAAAATAATTTGGGCGTGGTTCAAGGCTTAAAAGAGTTGAATCAGCTCCCGAATCGACCCCCGATTCTTTTGCTGGATCATCGATTGCCTGATTCCTCCCTCAATGTTGGAATCTCTGAGTCTGATAAAAGAACGACGGAATTAGAGTCGCAATTGCAAAGCGTGGCTACTAAAGTTTTGCCCGGTCGTTCCTATTCCATGAGTCAATTGTTAGAACAAATTCATCAGGTTCTCGACTAAGGTATATCTAAGCCAGATCCCCGACTTCTTGGAGAAGTCGGGGATCTCTGTTCTTACCAGTGATTAATGATCAACAATTAATTTGGTATGAATCCCTAGATGAGAGTGGCTGCCAATTCTCACCTCTAAATTTGAGGCTTTGTCGAAATAGACGATAGTCGCGGTAATCATCGCGAGTCCGAGGAGGATGACGCCAATATCATTTTTTTCCATGGTAGTATGCCCTTATTGCTGATACCTTCAACAATAGACGGTTGACTCCATGCAAAGAAAATACACAGGACAAGTTGCTGAATTGACTATGACATAGGGGTTTAACTTAACCAAGATTGGGGAACGGTTAGCTTTGGGGAGTGGACAATTTCTCAGCTAGCACGGTTAAGGGATATAGGAGATGGGGAAGATGAGGGCGGGTTTAGTTAAGTTATTGATTTATGGCAAAATGTTATCTGTGAAACCCGCCCCTACACGCCTATTCCTGGTTTCAATGTAAATCCTCCTCCCAAATCCCGATATAGATTCGTCCCTCTTGTTGGCGTTCAATCACGCCTTCGAGATAGTCTAGCTGAAAGGAAAACTGCCGAGATTGACGTTGCCACACTTGTTCTAATCCCTGTTGGATTTGCTGATTCAGCTTGCACCCTAACATTCCATTCAATGTCAACAATACTGTCTGGGAATCAACTTCAGCCGTAAAGGAGGCTTCGGTTTGTCGAATTCGTAGAGAATTTCGGTCAAACAGGAAACCTAAGCTAATCTGATCCGGTATTAATTCATAGAATACAGCACGAGTATTGGGCCAATAACCGCGTGCGGTTCCGGTGGGAGCGCCTAATAAACGCATCACATCTTCTTTGGTAATTCCTGGCTGAAAGGCGGGAATACCAACGCCTGTCGGGACTTCTCGACATCGCTTTTCAATCATGTCCCCTAGAGGAGGTGGAAAGACGTTAATGGATTCTAAGGGGAATGTAGAGGGCTTTGAGGCAAGTAGGGAACTCAGTTGTAACCGCGTCAGTGGTGAGAAAAATTGAGCGGATAGCACAACAGGGAAAACCTCGGCTATCAGGCAATTTATAATGATGACTATTACCATGATAATTTTCTTAAGATTTAGAGTGGTAAAGCACCGCCGATAATCGGGTTAACTTACCTAATAATTGGCAATTACAAACGTTATAAATAGGATTAGATTTATACTCAAATGATGGCGCATTTTTTAGGACTATCAAAACATTACGCCTTAAATAATTCGGTTAGAAAACTGTCGCTCGTTTTTTACGAGTACATCATTTTTCTGGTCATTCCGCCATCAATGACAAAATTCGCACCCGTGATAAATGTAGCTGGGGAAGAGGCTAAATAAACAGCAAAAGCAGCAATGTCTTCGGGTTTGCCCACTCTACCCGCCGGATGTTGTTGATGATCCTGGGGGGTTAATTGGAGTTGATGTCTAGTTGAGGGCTTTTGCCATTCACTAACATCTATCCATCCTGGACTAATACAATTGACTCGAATATCTGGACCGAGGCTAATGGCAAGGGCATGAGTTAAGGCGACAATTCCGCCTTTAGCCGCCGCATACGCTTCTGTATTCGGTTCAGACATAAACGCTCTAGTCGAAGCAATATTAATAATTATGCCTTGGTTTTGCCGGAGATAGGGAACAGTATATTTGGTACAAAGAAATGCCCCAGTTAGATTAGTCGTTAGCTTGTGATTCCAATCGTCTAAACTGAGTTCGGTAATTGGCGGATTTTCGGGATTGGCAATCGCCGCATTATTGACTAAAACATCGATTCTCCCCCATTGATTTTGGATGGCTTGAATCGCCTGTTTCACGGAATCTTCCTGGGAAATATCCGTTTGAATAAATTGAATGGCACCAAGGGGTTGAAACTCGGCGGCTGTAGCTGTTCCGGCTTCTGGATCAAGTTCTGCGATCGCGACATTCATTCCCTGTTCTAAGAAGGCTTTCGCGATCGCCTTACCAATCCCTTGTCCGCCTCCGGTAACAATGGCAACTTTTCCTGGCAAGCTCATCGGTTATTATACCCTAATCCTTAGGATTGAGCCGCACGTTGTTGTTTCAGATAGGCAAACACTGACTTATCGCCAATGTCAGGGGGAATCGGCTGGATTGCCTTACGCACCGCAAAGACTAAAAATAGAACTGTCCAAAGTCCTAAAAGCACCTGTTCCGCCGTGGCGGGTAACATATTAACTAAATGTCCCAGTAACAAGACGGGTACTAAGGGAGTCAGCAGTTTAGTTTCAAAGCGGTTAAAACAAAAGGCTTCTTTAAAGTAAATCCCGGTTAACGCCACAAATACAAAGCCAATCCCGAACAGGGTAACGGGTTGGTTATACACGAAAAGGGCGAGGGGTTCGCTAGTCTGGATGGCAAACCAGCCAGCCGCAATCGCGCCAATTCCCCAAAACAGTTGTAGGAGGCGGTGTAGGGGGGCTAAATAGATATGAATCGTTGCCAAACTTACGCCTAACGCTACACAGAACAAGGCATATAGGGGCGTGAGGGCGGTTAAAATAGTCGGATTATCCGGTTGCCACAAGACCAACCCACTAGCGATCGCAAAACTCAATGCCGCGATCATCAGGCTAGTTCGGTATACAATAACGCCGACGCGATCGTTGTCGGTAATCGTAAATTCGCCAAATTGACCCTGGTAAACCTCAGAGTCCCATTGTTGCTGTAGTACCATGTTTATCTCATCTTCTTTCAATATCACGAGGGGGCTGGGAAAGCGCTGACTGTAGAGACGTTGCATGCAACGTCTCTACACCACACCTCCCTTATCTCCAAGCCTGTACCCTCTGCCTCTATATAATTTAACCTTCATTTTCAGTGGTGACAGCCACGTCTACCCTATTTCCTAACTCTAACTGCAACTCAGATTGAGCGCTACCGCCATTCACAGCAATTTCGACCCAACCGTGACTCCCAATTAGGGCGATGAGTTCTCCTAAAGGGCGATCGCTATAAGTTTGACCCGTGGGGATCTGGCGCTGGTTGACGGTAACTGTCCTCATTTTTCCCCTCACGTCAGCGGCGGGAATATTGGTGATTAGGTTGCCGAAATGGTCAATATATTGGATAGAACCCGTGATCCCCGTCGCGGTTTTGGTCAGTTCCGGGATTGGCAATTGTACCAGAGTGCTAGGTTCGATCACTGATCCCAACTCGTCTAAGGGAACACCACTGGCAAGATGTGCGCCGACGGGGGCAAATATATCTCGACCATGGAATGTTTGACTAGGGGTGGGGGTGCGCCAAAATTCTGGGTTAGTGAGTTCAACAGCAAAAACAATCGTACTTTGGGTTAAAATACCGCTAAACAATCCATTATCGGGTCCGACTAGGAAACCGTCATCCGCTTGTAGCGCGATCGCACGGCGCTGACTACCTACACCGGGATCAACCACAGCGATATGGATTGTGCGATCGGGAAAATAGGGATAGGCGTTCATCAGGTTAAATCGGGCGGCGGCGATGTTTTGCCTAGGAATCTCGTGGGTGAGATCGATGATCGTCAGGGCTGGGTTAATTTGGGCGATGACGCCTTTCATAACTCCCACGTAGACATCGTTGATGCCAAAGTCGCTTAATAGGGTGATGATTGGGGTTTGGGACATAATGAATCTAAATGAATTAAGTTAACTGGGCGGTTGAAACCACAGCTACACAAACCAAACCCGCCTGCGCGGGTTTACGCACCCTAGTTTTTCTCTCTTTCCTTGTCAAGGGGACGAAAGTTTCGTTTGGTTCCGCGATTTCCTTTTCAACAGGGCTTAAGTTGACACAGATGAAGGCTTGCGCCCGCACATAAGTACCTCATCTATTATTCCTTCCAAGCGCAGGAAATGCATTCGTCCCGATGCTTCACCTGCAACAATTGTTATTCCATCGGGCGCAATAGCACAGCAGGTTAACTCACTCTCCCCAATGAAATTAGCAATTATCTCTCGACTTTCCAAATCCCAGATAGTGAGAATATGGTCAGATGAACTAGATATCACCCAGTTACCATTTTGTGCTACTGCCACAACATTGATATGATTGGTGTGAGTTATGGAAAAAAGTTCCTTTTTGGTATCCAGATCCCAGACTTTGAGAGTGTTATTATCAGATGAACTAGAAATCACCCTCTGACCATCAGGTGTAACGACCAAAGCTTTTACCACGCCGAAACGACGGTTTATTGTCTCTATTTTGTCTGTTTCAAATTCCCATAACTTGATAGTTTTACGGAAGCCGAAAATTATCTGTTTACCATCAGAATTTAAAGCTAAATTTTTGATTGCTCTGGTCTCACCTCTTTTAAAAATCTCTTTTCCTGTTTTTATATCCCAAACTCTAATAGTTTTATCTTCTGAACCGGAAATTACCTGCTTACTATCTGGTGTTACTGCCACAGATTGCACCCAATTAGTATGACCTTGTAGAGTTACAATTAGCTTTTTGGTTTCCCTATTCCATACCTTCACCATTTTATCGTTAGAACCAGAAATAATCCATTTTTCTCTAGCAGCCACAGTATTTACAGGTTCATCATGACCTGTAAGTGTGAAAAGGTGCTTTCCATTTTTCCAATTCCATATCTGGAGAGTCTTATCAACCGAAGCGGAAATGACTTGATTTTCTATCAATGCCAGAGAGGTGACCGATCTTTTATGCCCTCTAATATCTAAAATATCCTTTCCGTAGTTTATATTCCAAATCTTTATCGTATTATCTTTAGAACCGGAAATTATTTGTTCTCCATCCGGTGTAATGACTACAGATTTTACATGATTAGCATGACCTGCAAATGTTAAAAATTCTTCTCCAGATTCCAAATCCCATATCTTAATAGTCTGGTCTCTACAACCTGAAATTAGCCATTGACCATTGGCTGTCACTGCCATAGATAGTGTTACGGCTTTTGTTTCATTTGTAATCGTTTTTAGTTGTTCTCCTGTTTCTATATTCCAGACCCTGATAGTGTAGTCAGCCGAACCAGAAATAATCTGCTTACCATTTGGTGTCACAGCCAAAGCGTTTACCGAATCGGTATGTCCTTTGAGGGTGAAAAGTTCTTTTTTTGTTTCCAAACTCCAGACTTTGAGAGTTTTGTCATCACCACCAGAACCAGAAATAATCCACTTTCCATCTGGTGTTACTGCCAAAGCGTTTACCGAATCAGTATGACCTTTAAGGGTGAAAAGTTCTTTTCCTGTTTCCAGACTCCAGACTTTGAGAGTTGTGTCTTTTGAGCCAGAAATTACCAGTCTGCAATCTAATGTGGTTGTCACAGCTCTTATTTTGTCACTATGACCTTCGAGGGTAAAAACTTCTTCTCCTGTTTTCAGATTCCAGACTTTGAGAGTTTTGTCTTTTGAACCAGAAATTATTAATCTACCATCTGATGTAGCTGCTACAGATCGTATGGCAGCAGTATGACCGGTGAAACTTTTCAGCTCTTTTCCGGTTTTGAAATCCCAAATCTTTAGCGTTCTATCATCTGAACCAGAAATGAGCCAGTTAGTATCTGGTACTATCTCTAAAGCCATTACTGAGTCAGTATGACCTGTAAGAGTACGTAACAATGGTTCACCTGGCTGGGTCAAGCTAGGAGTCAATGGACGTAGCCAGGGAGAAACTTTTCTTTGCTTTGCCTGTTCTAGCAATGCCTGAATATCTGGTATGTCAAAAGACATCAAACGCCCCCATAGTTGCCCGACAAGTTGCGTTTTATCTCTATCTAAAATATGTGCCGATAATCGAAGCGCACCTTGAATTAACCTGAATACCTTGCCTTTTTCGTCAGAAATTATTATATCAGAATTGAAACATAAATCATAATCTTTAACAAGTGATTGTGTTCCAAAACCAGAAATCTTAGCCTCAATGAAATCAAAATTCGTCAAGCAGCGATACAATTCCCCTGCCTTTCCAGCTTTTGCCAGATGACGTGGCGCATGCTTCAAAGTATAGTCTCTCTTTTCAGGCGACAGACTAGCTAACCGATCACGAATATCACTCATCCCCAAACATCCCTTGCATCAAGTTATCTGCAATCTGTGCATTAATATCTTGAAGTGTCACCCCAGCCGCTTGAACAATATCTTTGCGAGATAAAAAATCACAGAAACTTGCATGATAAATGCTGTAGCGAGTTTCGCCATTAAATTTATCCCGGTGTAAAAATTGCTGCCACTCGTCAAGTACCTCCTGCACCGTGAAAGCATCTTCACCAGCAAACTCAGCAATTAATTCACGAGATACGGGTTCCCGAAGTTCCGCTAACACGTACACAATCTTAATTTTGGTACGTTTACTTTCCTTGTCAAACATCCCCATTCGCCGCCAGTGGTCTTCGTAGTAATCCTGCAAACCTTGGGGCAGACTCTCGATACTCAAATCTCTGTACTTACCATCGGCTATATCTGGCAAAACATAGCGCAGATACATGAAGTTACTCTCGCTTTTATTCGCTAACTGAGTAACAAATTCCTCAACCGTCAATCCCCTTTCATCAATCCACGCCTGTAGCGGCGATGATTTATTTATTTCACTCCGAATATATTTGTGAATATCGTCTAAACTTTGCGCTTGGTACTGCATCAAATTGAAGCGATGCGGCGGCGTATTAACGGTTAAGGGTAGCGTGACGGGTCGCTGCGTCATTACAAAGTAGACACCCTTGTCCAGTGATATGGGTAAATAGAGAAGATTCGCGCCACTGTGATCAGTTTTATCCACCTCATCCAGTGCATCAACAGCGATAACCAGCCGTTTCCCTTTTTTGGGCGCAACGCCTTGCGCCTTGACAATTCCTGCTAATAACTGGCTGAAAAATTTGCCGTCTCGCTTGGCGTCGGGTGGTAAGGAAGAATAAGCCAAATTATAACGGGCAATCAGTTGGGTACAGACATTCTCCAGAAATTGGTCAGCCCGGTTGATACCTTGAGAACGTATATTAAAATGAGCCACACATCCCGTTTGCTGCACGTATTTAGCCAGAATCGCACTTTTACCGATACCGGGTTCGCCTTCAATAATAAAATAACCGTTAGGCTGACTTGTCAGAAATTCCTCTATCGCTTGAAACACAAATTCACGCCCGATAAACCCGGCTGTCTTCTCCTCAATTAGTGATTGAAAGGAGTGACGCACTTCTGGTTTCTGGGTGACAGGTGTAGATTGATTCGTGACTCCTGATTCTGGCTTATCTTCAACCTCAACAGTCACTTCTCCTTGCCGCACTTTTGCCTTCTGCTGTTCGATTGTCTGTGCTGCTTTCTTGGCGCTTTTATCATCAGTAGCAACCAGTAGCCGCGCCATACTGTCTAAGGCGCGAAATGCATAGTCATCATCAAACTTTTCTATCTGGTTATGCTTGACTTCATTGCGGACTTGTAGTAATTCACTAACTAAGCTGCGCTCAAAATGACCGAATTTTGCCGCATCGCGGAATGCATTATTCCAATGATCAATAATAAGTTTCAATACAACTTGAGGATCTCTCCATTTGAGATCATCGCCCTCAAGATGATAATCCTGTAAACCAAGACGCGCATCCTGCAACCAGTTTTTGCCATAAGCCTGCTTCATCTGGCGTTGGATGAAAAACTTGAGTCCCGGCACTAAATCCTCTTCCAGTGCCTGATCCACCCATTCCTTATTGCGCTTGCGATCGCCTTGAGTCATGATATTTCTATTTGCTGCTTGGGAAGAGGGTGTTGGGTTTCGCTTTCACTCAACCCCACCTATCAATCTTTCTGATTCAATGATAGGGATAAAACTCCTATCTTGCAGCACTGGTAATAAATCCTCACTTACCTTGAGGTGGGCAAGAGCAACAAAGGATAATATTAGGGTATCAAGGTTTATAACTCTTGCCCACCCTACATAAAATCAACTGAATCGAAGAACCCGCGCAGGCGGGTTTTGTTTGTGTAGCTGCGGTTTCTAACCGCCAAGCTTTTCTCGTACAAGTTAACCTTCCGCCATCACCATCCCTATCAGTGCGATCGCAGGGGCATTATAATCAATAGCATATTCGTTCGTGGCATAAGATTGCTCATCATCCACATAACTTAGCGGACCCAATCCTTTCGGGGCAATTCCATCCTGGGCTTCTGTATTCGCCCCCCCTACCATTAATCCGGGAATTACCGTTTTTTTCGCGACAGCAACTCGGTGATGCACATTGCGGACTGAATTTGATCCCACAGCCGTAACAAAGGATAGATTAAAATGATTGCGTCCTAACAAATAATCTAACTGATCCACCGCCGCCTGAAAATAGGCTTGATTTCCGGTTAGTTTATAGGCATAAAATAGGGTAATTCCTTCCTCCGCTACCATCTTATTCGACGCCCAAATAAACTTATCAATTGCCAAGCGATAGCCACTGCGATTCACCGTATCCAGTAAACGATCTGCCCGTTCTAATAACTTCTGCTTCATTTGCGCCTTCAGATTTTCTGAACCTTGCTGACGCGGTTGCAACAGATAATCTGCCATTCCTAATGCTGAGGGATCTTTCCATTCAAATAGAGTATAAGACAAATCAGGAAGCTCTTGGTCTAAATACTCCGCAAAACTTGTCTCCCCTGTCGTAATCAACAACTCCGCCGCCGCCCAAAAACGGTCATCCTTATCTGTCTTTAACGACGCTTCCGTATCCCACTCCCCAGCTAGATATTTCCCCGAACCACTATCGTCCCCCTCAACCCAATCCACACGCATTGAGGGTTCATTTTGCAAGAATTCCCAAGCTTTTTGCGCCGCTTTTAAATAATTCTTCGCCAATAATACATCATAGGCTGAATACACTCGCGCTGCCATTGCCAATGCTGCGGCAAATTTCGCTGTTTCTGGTGTGGAAATTCCATAAATATAACGAGGTTGGATATCCTCATTTGGTAGAATCATGGGGGGCCATTCTTTCCCGGAAAGCTTGCGATAAACGGCACCATCGCGCCGTTGCATGGTCAGCATCCAATCCAATCCTACTTTCATTTCATCCAGCAAATCGGGTCTGCCATTACCACTTTCAGGAATCATTAATTGGCGGTCAGAAAATAATGATGGATATTGCTCATATAAACTTAATAAACGACCCACAGTTACCGCCGTTGGTCCCACATATTTACCAAAATCGCCCGCATCATGCCAACCCCCTTGGGCGCGTTTCATTTCACCCGCCCGATGCATGTCATCGGTATGGGCAAAGGTACCATCATTTAAATGGCAAGGAGAATGACCAATTCCATTAATAGAATCTCGTATGGCTACCCCGCAGCGTTGTAAATAGTAGGAACGCAGCATTTTGTTGAAAGCATCTTGATAAATAGCTTGACCAATCTCAAAGGGATAAGACTGAATCTCTCCAATTTTAAGATAATAGCGCCCGGGGCGGTTAAATGGGGTAAAATCAATCCGTTGGATACTATCTTTACTGGCTGCATCTTGCATCGGTGCTGACAACTCAGTCTCGAATACGGGGCGGTTATTTCGGACGTTAATTAATTGGACGGGATTGGTGGTAGAAGAATTGTAATTGAGTAAAAAGGCTAACTTAGGATGGGTTGGTGAATATCCGACTTGATTAATCAAAACTTTACTTGGGTTATCTGGGTTTATTGTTTGCGCTTGTCCTTTAGCCCAGAATCCATACACCATCGATATTGCCCAACCGAGGAAGAAACGTCTATCGATTTTCATGAGATTATTCCATCCTATTCATTTACAGATTTTAATCTGTAGACGCACCTTTAATTCCTGAAAAATTAATCACCTAAAGGTTTGAGGAGAGGGCGAACCAAGTCAAGTCAGGGCGGATTTTGTACAAATATTATTATCAATAGCTGCACGAAAGTCCCTAAACCCGTCCCTACATACTCACGCACTATATCCTCGAAAGTCGTGAAGCATCAAAACTATTTCACCCCTCTTGTGGCGGTTCAACTCCCCAAATTAATTGTCCACTATTATAAACCGGAATATGAGTGCGCTTACCCTTCCCGGCTTGTTCTAGCATCTCTTGGTACGACCAATCATTATTCATAGTCCAGATACCTGTCGGCGTATTCACCTGAAATTGGACATCTTTTTTATAATAAGCTTCTCCTCCAGGATAGAGTTGTGTTCCATCTACATCCACCTGAATATAATAAATCGTTGGCGAATTTTGCCAAGGATTGAGTCCAGATACCGTTATTCCTGATTCAGGACTGGCATTGACTGTAATATCACTTGGGTTTCCTCCAGCTTCAATCACCTCACTACTATCAATAAAATAACGAAAGGATAAATTCGGAATAATTCGAGCGGGCCACGCGGATTGGTTATAAATGGTGGCTTGAACCTCGATCAAATTATCACTCAGTTGAGTCCCTTGCGCCTCGACAAAAAATTCATCACTTCGTTGTTCTGGTTCCGGAAAATTGGCTAAGGAATTACCCCCATATTTCTGATATAGTTTCGCCACAGCACCCGTAAATCCGGCATTATAATCAGTAGCCACTTCAGTCATTTGAAAATTAGACCGTTCATCGATATAATTATCCTGCTGATCCGGTCCCCCCACTAAAGCGCCATACAAAATATGTCGCGTTTCTGCCGGAATTTCTTTACTATTTGCCCAAGAACCATGGGCTGTTCGATGATGGGGTTGTCTGGGTGGGTTCTTGCCAAATCCGACCACATAACTCCGCTGATCTGGATTCGATCCTAACATATAATTAATCTGCCGTTCGGCAAAGGCATGATATTTTCGCCGTTTCCAAATCGAGTCTACGGAGTCCCCATAAATAAAGGCTAAAAATGCCGTTTTTGCCGCATATCTTAACGAACCCCATTCATCCAGCCAAGCCAGTCCACCTGGGGTATAGGAGACATGTTGCCACTGACAGCGATCGCACCAATAGTCTAACCAGCGTTCGGCGTCTTCTTGATACTTATTTTTCCCGGTTAATTCGGCTAATAAGACATAACTGCCATAAGATTTATCATCCCAGGTATGCGTCCAATTATAAGCGAGAGTCGCATTCGGTTGATCCCTTAACTGCTCATAATAGGCTTCAGCTTTTTGTAAATACTCTGGTGCTTGGGTTGCTCGATAAAGCCATGCTGCACTCCAAACCAATTCATCAGTATAACCACTGGATTTATAATACTCTGCCGCCTCAGTAATACAATCCGAATAGTTGCCCGGATAGTCCTCAGCAAAGTCATAGAGTTCTTGGGCATGTTTGAGCAAAGTTTGGGCATAATTCACATCGGTTTCTTGAAAAACCATAGCTGAAGCTGCCATTGCCGCAGCCGTTTCTCCAGCTAAATCTGAACCCGGACAAGTGGCATCAATTTTATAGGAAGGACGCTCCATGGGCATCACCTCCGCCGCCCCCCACCACCCATGATCTAAACTTCCTTTACCCACCTGACCCCACAACACTGTTGGCGCAGGATGGGCTTTAATAAAATAGTCATTAACCCAGCGCAAATTATCCAGCATGGCGTTATATTGACCACTTTGTTTGTAAGCGTCTTCGTATTCAATGACACCCCAAGCCAAAAGCGTAGTTGAAGCTGCCATGGGAAAGCCAAATTTTAGATGATCCCCGGCATCATACCAGCCTCCGGTTAAGTCAATCCCATTATCTGCACCATCAGTTAATGCGGAATCCCCCCGCCATTCCACCCGATTATTGGCAGGCAGTTTTCCAGATCGCTGCACATCATAAAAATAGACCGCTTTTTGTAAGACTTCTCCGTAATTGTACTGATTTCCTGCTAGAGAGTCTCGACCAAAAATATTGAAGACACCGAACATCCAATAGTGAAGGCAGTTAAAGGTTAAAATAAAGACCGTCAGTAAAAAAATGATCAGGAATTTAATCAGAGTACGGGCTTTAAACATAACGTTGGGGTTATCCAGATTAATCTCATCCTAGCTTACTCAGTTCCTGAAGCCATCCGAGAATTCACTCAATTGCTAATTTTTTATGAAATCTTTAATTAAGATATATTTTATTTGACAAAGAAAAATCTCTTTAGGCAATGGGCAATAGGCAATGGGCAATAGTGAAGAAAAACACTGACTAATCAAGGGATTGAGCGATTTAAATTTTTCTTCTTTTATCCTAACGTGTGTGCGTAGTGCTATAACTCTCATCTATCAGCACCTCCTCCAGGGGGCGGCGCGGTGAAGTGGGCATGGCTTGAGCATAACCAATCCGTAGCAGTAACAGGGGTTGTGCTGCCTCTAATCCCAGATAGTTCTGGAATTGCCGTCGCACCTCTAACACTTCGCAGGGCATATTAATATGCGCGTGTTTAATAGTTAACGAACTTGCGGTGAGAGCCACTCGTTGAAAACTGCGTCCCAGGTTAACCCAATGCTTTTTATCATGCTTCTGGGCAATAAATAACATCAGTGCTGAGGAACTCTGAATCAATTTCTCGCACCGCTTCGCTTCACCTTCTGGAGTGGCTAATACTTTCATCAAGGTTTGACCCAACCAGCGAGGTATCGATACAGACGGAAAACCTAAAGCCGCTGCGATTAAGCCATCCTGATGTGAGGTTATTTCACGCTGATTGAAGCGAATCCAGGAAAGGAGTTCATTAACAAACGCCGGATTATTAAACTGGTGGCGATTCCCTTGTTTAACAAAGTCAGTAATCTGTTCAATATCGTCAGCTTCCGTAAATAGCCTCAACTGAATCCCGTCTTGAGTATTTGCCTTTTCCAATTCTTGTAAATCTGTCACTGGGATTGCTCGACTATCATAAGCGCAACGAGTGGATTGACGTTTAGGAATAGCGTGGAACAGGGCTGTATCCGCCGGATGGGAATTCGGGTGTAAATGAACCAGCAAACAATCTTGGGCTTCTCCATCAGGAAAGTACTCAACCTCGCCGTTGAAACCGCTATGCTGTGCTGCAATTAACAGATTTTCTAAGGCACAACCTAGACTGATAAACAGTGCATGGTTATCGGGATCTACTATGGGTAAACGACGAGAATAGTCCGGGTAGATACGGATAATAGTGGCATCAAGAGAAAATTTCCAGGGTTGAGTATTATGTCCCGATGGTGCTAAGGTGGCGAGGCGAATCAGTTCTCTGGCTTGTGGCTGAGAAATCATGGTCAAAGTAGTCGGTACAATGAACGTAAAGTGGTGAGTGTCGTTATTGTAGTATTGTCATGTTGTCGGTTGGGTTGACGTAGGAAACCCAACAAACTCTAGGCTCGCATCCCTGACTACGAACCTTGACAAAATTGGTGGCAAATACCCACTAACCAACTGTCAACAGCCACCAGTCATCAGCCACCAGCCAGCCGTCAACACTAGAATTACAATAATGACGCGATCGCAACCTGGGGTCAAGCGATGATTAACACCGCTTGATATCCTCAAGAAACCGGGATACTCCCCACCGCCTCTATGGATGGCAGAATGTTCCAGGCTTGGGCGACAATATCACTAAGCCAGCGTCGTTGTGCCTGATCTAAGACACTATCTTCCGCTAGCACTTCGGCGGTAAGCTCGTCTAAGGACTGTCCTTGAGAACGGGCAATCTGAATGACACCGGCAATTGCCGCAGCCACTAATTCTTCGTTCACTGGTTTTTGACGGAGAGCCGCCATTTCTTGGGGACTAACTGGGATGGGATAATTCATGGCGAGTTAACAAAAGCACCCTAATTTACCGAAAATGAGAAGAGTGTAAACTTTTTTTACTAATATTAAACCAATCAGTATCCGGAAGTGTAGCGTATTTTGCTTCAACTCACCTCCGTTATCTTGCCTAATTCCTCAGCGAATCAGATCACTCCAATGAAAGAACTTCTCTACGTAGAAATACCGAACCCCGATACCGACGCTGTTCGCACCTGGTTGCAGCAGGACTGGCACTTTGAGCTGGGGAAGAAAACTCTAACCCTGGATGGTATCCTAGTACAAATTGAACATGCGCCTTCAGCCAATTCATCTACACCGATTTGCGTCCCGATTCCGGAAATCTCCATTTTTGTTTGGTCGGTGCAGCGAACCACCTACTTGAAAGCCTTTCGCTGGTGCGATCGCGCGATCGCGGGAGAACGGCAATTACTCCAGAAGCTGACAGGGGACTTACGCCGTCAGTTTCCCTATCGCTATCCTGAACCCCCAGAGGTCGATTTATCGCAACAGTCGATCTTTGAGGCGCTAGCGCCCTATTATCCCCAAACGGTTCATTTCTTCCAAAAAATGCCCAAAGGGGAATATGATCTCAACCGCGTCTATTGGTGGGAAAAACGATGGCGCGAAGGGGTGCGGAATCCACAGCAGCCTAAACAGGTTGTATTTAAGACAACTGAGGAACCAACACAGCTTCGAGGACACAGCTACTCCAATTCCACCTATGACCTGATTTACATCGGTGGTGCCCTAGGAGTCATTCATGCCGCTGTGATGGCACAACGGGGGTATCGAGTTCTACTGGTAGAACGATTACCCTTTGGGCGCATGAACCGAGAATGGAATATTTCCCGGGCTGAGTTTCAGAGTCTCATCGATTTGGGGTTATTTACGCCCGATGAGTTTGAAGCCATGATCGCCAGAGAGTATATTGATGGCTTCAACAAATTCTTTGATGGCAACAATCCTCCTCATCTAAAAGCACCTGTATTACATACACCAACTGTACTGAATGTGGCAATTGATTCAGAGAAATTGTTACATTTATGTGGAGAAAAGTTACAAAAAGCCGGCGGCGACATCTGGGATGAGACGGAGTTTATCCGGGCAGAGATCACGCCAGAGGAAGTTGTCGTCAGTCTACAGCATTTGCCCAGCCAAACCCCCCGACAAACCAGAGGACGACTTTTAGTCGATGCCATGGGCACCGCTTCCCCCATCGCTTGGCAACTGAATGGGGGCAGGGCGTTTGATAGCGTTTGCCCCACCGTCGGTGCGGTGATTGCCAGTGGGTTTGAGGCAGGGGTGTGGGATTCTAACTATGGAGACGTTCTCAATAGCCACGGCGACATTTCCCGGGGACGGCAGTTGATTTGGGAACTGTTTCCGGGGGCGGGGGAGGAACTGACGATCTATCTGTTCCATTACCATCAGGTGCATCCTGAGAACCCTGGCTCTTTATTAGAAATGTATGAAGACTTTTTTACAATTCTGCCGGAGTACCGCCGCTGCGACGTGGAAAAATTGGTGTGGAAGAAACCCACATTTGGCTATATTCCTGGACACTTTAGCATAAGCAGTCGCGATCGCACGGTGGCGTTTGATCGGCTGGTTGCCATTGGGGATGCAGCTTCCCTACAATCGCCTCTGGTGTTTACGGGATTTGGTTCCCTTGTGCGTAACCTGTATCGGTTAACCGACTTACTCGATACCGCCCTACGCCATAATCTCCTAACTGCCAAAGATTTAAACCAAATTCGCGCTCACCAAAGCAATATTTCTGTCACCTGGCTCTTTTCCAAAGGCATGATGGTACCCACCGGGCGTCATTTGCCTCCCCAACGAGTGAATGCCATGCTCAATACCTTCTTTGGGCTTTTAGCTGATGAACCGCCAGAGGTTGCTGATACCTTTATTAAAGACCGTTTTGATTGGTTAACCTTCAACCGACTGGCATTAAAAGCAGCTAGACGTAATCCTGCCCTGATTTTTTGGATTTGGGACATGGCAGGGACAAAGGATTTCTTGCGTTGGCTGGGGAGCTACTTCACGTTTACTGGAAATGCTATAGTGAGTGGATTCCTTAAAGGGTGGTTCCCGAATCTGATTCGCCGCTTACAACCCTGGATTGAAAAGCATTATCCCGCCCTATGGTTGCGACTGCTAGCCCAACGTTATGCCATGACAACGGGTATGGGATGTCCGGAGCGGGTACAGCGTGAAGCATCAAATCAGGATGAATTAGTGACCCATGGGGGTCAAAATAAAGCCTTTGATTCTTGAGGGTTTAACCCATGCAACTCTTGCCCTACAGTAGCTTGACCCTAAAAAGCAACGAGCCATTGCCGGATGTTATTAATAAGCTCAATGCTCACATTGAAGCGCCCAAAACATTTCGCTGGACTTTTTCTCGTAACCATGCACCTTATGCCGGAAGAATTTCCAGTGATGGGTTTGAGGTGCGGCGAATTATTCATCACCGCAACTCGTTTTTACCCACAATCCGAGGGCGATTTGAATCGGGATCTCAGGGAACGGTGATTCGCATCACGATGAGGTTACATCCCTTGGTCATTGGGTTCTTAGTGTTTTGGTACTTAACCTGGTACAGCGCCACTATCCCACTATTTCTGTGGAGCATTTTTTCGGGAGATGTGGTTATAGTGCAAGGCTTGCTGTTTTTAGGACTACCAATTGTTGTATTATTTACCTTCTGGTGCTCGTTTTGGTATGAGGCAAATCGCAGTCACCGCGAGTTAACCCAGATCATTCAGGGAGAACCCCTTGAGCCGCCAAACTCTAGTCGTAAAATCCGTCGCTCTTTGTTATTGAGAGGCGTCTTGTTTGTGGTAGTTATTGGCAATATTATCTGGCATCTGGATGAGTTTTTTCCATACCTGAAACGTGACACACAACCTGTAGTGCTAAAGTCTTGTTCTGACAATTCAACGGAGTCTTCCTACTGCAATTTCTCTGTCTTTCGTACCTTTACGGGACATCCAACTGCTTTGGCTATTGTCATCAGTGCTGACGGTAAAACCTTAATCAGTGGTGGGAAGGATAAGGCGATTAAAGTGTGGGACTTGCAAACTGAAACGTTTGTTCTCAGTCGCGATCGCATTATTGGCAGTACCGATGAAGGGATTAAGGTGTGGAATCTAGAAACAGCAGAGCGAGAAGCTACATTAGAGCATGAAAAAATGAGTGATTTGGTGGTTAGTTCAGATGGCAAACTCTTAGCTGGAATAACCGAGAGTTCAGAGAATCAAGAGTCCAAAATTAAAGTCTGGCGGCGTCCCTAAACCGGACATTTCCATCTAAGAATAAGCGAAGAGAACATGGAATCCTCCTCTATTATCAACGCAATGCAGCTTAAAGTTCATCAAATGAATCAAGGTGAAGCCTCTCGCATTCAAAATTGATGAACCTGAACAATACGTAAATTGTCTACAACGCCTACGTGAACTGCTGACTCAGCACTACAGGGTTGTGAACCGTGATTTTTTTCTTTTGAATAGAAATCATTTGATCGGTTCGCAGATCCCCCAGTAGACGAGTGACGGTTACTCGTGTGGAGCCAATCGCTTCCGCGATCGCTTGATGGGACAGCTTCAAGTCAATGGTAATCCCATCCTTGCCAGGGACACCGAAGTCACGGCAGAGAATCAATAAAAAACTGACCAAGCGAGATCCCATATCCCGGTGAGCTAATGTCTCGATCATCATTTCCGTCTGTAAAATCCGCGAGGACAGTCCCTGGAGCATCAACATGGATAGCTCTGGGTTGTCCTTGAGCGCTTGCTCTACCTGGTCAATCGGAGCTGAAAGCAGTTCAACCGGGGTAAATGCTACCGCATGGTAAAACCGATCAGAGCGGTGACCGGTAATCAATGACAATACCCCAAAGACACTATTTTCCCGCAACAAAGCAACTGTAATTTCTTCCCCCGCCTCATATACCCGGGAAAGCTTCACAGCGCCTTTCATTAGAAAGTAGACCCGTTCGGCGGGATCTCCTGGGAAAAAAATAGTTTTGCCCCGCTCAAATGTTTCAACAACGGGAGGAAATGAGCTTCCGCCGATTTGACGGAACACAGCTGCTAACGGTCTATCTTGCATTACGACCATACCTATTACCCTTGCGCCAAAGCCTTACTGACTTCTAAGTGATCGCCGATGAAGCTTGAGACTCCAAAATCGGCTCAATGAACGATCTCTATATTGTATTCAAGAATACTTAATCTGAGTCCCAATAGGTTTTTTGTACCAATTGTTACATAATGAGGTGAGATGTCAACGGACACCTGACGAATTGAGTTGACAGCTAACGGTTTGGCGTTATCATACAACGAACATCGCCCAAACACGGTTATTCTTTAACGAATTGTTTTATTGTCTTGAAGAATTAAGATACCTATGCTGAATTTGACTGGAAAGAATGCCCTAGTGACTGGGATTGCCAACAATCGATCAATCGCCTGGGGCATTGCCCAACAGTTGCACCAAGCGGGTGCTGAGTTGGGAGTCACCTATTTGCCCGATGAGAAGGGACGCTTCGAGAAGAAAGTCAGAGACTTGGTAGAACCCCTACAACCCAGTGTCTTCTTACCCTGTAACGTCCAGGATGATGCTCAAATCGACGCCACCTTTGAGGCGATTGAGAAGCAGTGGGGCAAACTGGACATCCTCATCCATTGCCTTGCCTTTGCCAACAAAGAGGACTTATCGGGAGAATTTAGCCAAACCTCGCGACAAGGGTTTACCACAGCCTTAGAAATTAGTACCTATTCTCTCACGCGATTAGCCGCCGCTGCTAAACCCTTAATGAAGGAGGGAGGAAGTATTGTCACCATGACCTATCTTGGCGGCGTGAAGGTGATCCCCAATTATAATGTCATGGGGATTGCCAAGTCAGGATTGGAGATGAGCGTCCGTTACCTCGCCGCCGAATTGGGACCGAGTAATATTCGGGTCAATGCGATTTCCGCAGGTCCAATCCGCACCCTAGCGTCTTCAGCGGTGGGCGGCATCTTGGATATGATTCATCATGTGGAACAGGTAGCACCCCTACGGCGAACCGTTACCCAGCTAGAAGTTGGCAATACCGCCACCTTCTTATCGAGTGATCTCGCCAGTGGGATCACGGGTCAGGTTTTATATGTCGATGCTGGATATGAAATCATGGGGATGTAATTGGATGCCTCGGTCAAGAAACTGGGTTTCTTTGGGTGAAAGCTTGATATTTCTGTCATCTTCACGAGAAACCCGGTTTCTCATAATACTTGACCGACGATCTAGCCATCAGCATTAAAAGGAATGATGTTGGAGCAACTCATTAAATATTTTGTCTATAAGACAAAAGGGCATATCACGAAAACACAGCTTATTAATTTTTTATATTTGGCTGATCTTTATACGGTTAAATGGACAGGAAAGCAGCTTACTGAATTAAACTGGTGTTACTACCACCATAGTCCCTGGCATGAAGATATAGACGCCGCTCTCAGTCAAATGGACGGCAAAGAGATTGCCCAGGAAGCTGAAGGCAGGATCACTTTTATTAGACCAGGTATAGAAGCAGATATCATAACTGATATGAATTTACCTTTGGGTCTAAAACTAATGCTTGATAACATTAGAAGAGAGTGGGCTGATGCCGCAAAATTTGAACAGTTATTAGATTATGTACAGAATACGGCTCCAATGCTGGAAATGAGGCAAATTCATCAAGCGGAAGAAACAGTTAAGCTCAATTTAAACGCCGAACGAGAAAAATTGGTGAGTGAGTTAGGTTTGTAAAATGGCTGGACAAAAACCTCGGCAAGGATGGATCTATCTGATTAATCCTTCTCGTGTTTCTTTGCGCTGTAAGCAGGGTCATGTTCATATTTATGATTTAAAAGAACCCAGTCAGATCGAGTGTAATCATGAATATTGTACAGAAAAGCTTAATGCTAGTCGAATTTTGAGAGGCAGTCATCCTCACCTTGTTTGGACAAGTGAGCAATTTAGAAATAACTCGGATGACATGCAGACATTTGCAATTATCCCATTGAGTTCACGAGAGATATACAAGGGTTTACCAACGGTTTACCCGATTAATCCAACTCAAAGGAATGAGCTTGATACTGAATATTATGCTTTAATACATCAAATATACACTGTTGATGGTAACTGTTTTAAAGATTCTAACCATCATTGGTTGAAGCGCATAGGACAGTTAGATAAATCAGACAAAGAGGCGATAGAGAAACGATTACAATATTTTTTGGTAATACAAGATAATCCTGATGGGGACTGGTTTTCCAAAAATGCCTCTCCAGAGTTGACTAAAAAGGTATTTTATCAGTTATCTGAAGATGAGCGAAACAATCTCATCGATGAATTTCTAGGTTTTTGATAAAACAACAGTATTCTTAAATTGTCGATTGACACATTCTATGACATCTTGACAAATTAAATGGCATCGCCAAATAGAAGCCTGTAATCACCACTATACATTGGATTGCAGGCTTTTTGCATTAGAAATTTACTCAAAAGCAAGAAACCGCTCTAACGACTAGGGTTAGCGATGGTCTAAGTTGCCTATACGGTCAAACTGGCACCATTTTTTCTAAGCCACTCTTTTCTCTCCCGGTAGTCGGGCATGACCTTATCTACTTCGTTCCAGAAGAGATCGCTATGATTACGGTGGTGGAAATGGCATAGCTCATGAACCACAATGTAATCAATAATTCTGGGTGATGCCATCATACATTTCCAATGAAAATTAAGCCAGCCACTTGTGCCACAACTAGCCCAGCGGTAGCCCATGTCTTTGACTTTGACTCCCCCAGGCTGAACGCCGACTTTAGGAGCAAAATATTTGACCCGATCGCGAAAACGTTGCTGACCCTTCTCGATGAAATACGATATAAATGCTTGTTTTGCTGCTGCATTACCGCCTTGCTCAACGACTCGACGATCTAAGCGAAAGTAGCCTTCTTTGAGCTTGAGGGCACGGTCTTGATTTGATACGAGTGCCAAACGATAGGTACGACCCAGGTACAGAAAGGTTTCACCGTTGACCCACTCGCGCACTACGGCACTGGCATTGAGGTCTTTCCATTCAGCCAAGTTGCGGTAGATCCATAGACGCTTGCTTTCTACTACTGCATCGGCTTGTTCTGGGGTGTAATCAATCGGTGGGCGCAAGGTTACTCTGCCATCACGCTCAATCACAATATCGGTGGTTTTACGCGGGCTACCAGGTAGTAACTGGTATTCTATATCTCTGACACAGCGGATATTCATGGGTTGTCAGTTGTACCTTTCAATAGTTCGTTGTGTCGGTTTTTGGCGAGTTTCATGATTTCAACGGCGATCCGTTCGCGATTTACTTTCAACTCGACAATGCCAGTAAGGGTAAGTGCAGTCTTGATTTCACTGCGGGTTCGCTTTTGCTTATCGCTATTATTCCAGAAATCGATGCTGCCAATACTATCTTGTAAGGTTTCGACAACTGCTTCCATCAGCACCTTGATCTTGGGTTTGGCATCTGGGGGTATCTCTCCATTTTCAAAGACCTGGTTGGCGATGTGTTCGTAGAAGGTCGTCGCTTCTTTGCTCATGCCCTCTTCACCCTGCTGACGACCCGCGATCGCCTCTTCGCGGATTTTCTCTAACTCTTTGGCGAGCTTGTCCCAGCGGTCGTGATATTCTTCGATCAGGTACTCGACTTTCTCCGATAGGCTTTGATAAAAGGCTGGGTCTTCATCGTGGTGGACAGTGCAATGCTTGCGGATGGCATGCTCCATTTCACTAGCCTTGGCTTCGTCGTTGTTGCCTGCGTGCTGGTTAAGTTGCGCCATAAAGTCTGGCGATAGCAGCTCTACGGGAGGCACTTTGGGGTTGATACCTAGACTAATCAAATGCTCGTTGATTAGATCCCGGACTTTTTTGCCAGCGTCGCCCAGGTTGAGGCTAGTGTCCTTGTAACGCTCTTTGGTGACCTGGAGGATATAGCCCAACCGTTTGGCAGGCACTCGGTATTTTTGAGCAATGGGGTTGGGCAGGATAATATCCAGACTCGCCAGGAATTTTTTTAGATAGACCTCAAAGTCAGCCCGGATTTTCTCGTTTTTGAGTAGCTTAACCGCCTCATGAACCACAGCAGCATCTGCTTCGATGGTCTCTAGGTTCCCTTCGGCATATTCCCGTACTTTGGCGACCTTATGCTCTGCAAATAGCTGTAGCAGGCGTTGATATCGCTCCTCTAACACGGGCATCTCAGAGGCAATGCTTTTTAAGCCCTGAGCCAATTCCTGTTGTTCATTAGTGGCTGCATACAGAGTCAGAGCCTCCGTCAGATTTTCGGTGAGACCGATGTAATCGACGATGTAGCCCCGCTGTTTGCCTTTCTTGACTCGGTTGGTGCGGGCGATCGCTTGTAGCAATGTGTGCTCTTTCATTTTTTTATCGAGATACATCACCTGCTCAATGGGGGCATCAAAGCCCGTGAGTAGCATGTCACACACAACCAAAAAGGCAATGCCAGTATGAGGCTTATCGGGATCGTCAAAGTCGAAGGGACGGCAAAAGTTATCGACGGCATTCCAAGCTCGGACTTGCTGGCGGGCTTCGGTGACGTAGGTAGGCTCATTAGTGCCACTGCCGGAGATTACCACTGCTGCCTTGAGGAAGCGTACTTTGCGGATCAGTTCGAGGTCGGGGTTCGGTTGCGCCTTTAAGCGGGCTACGGTGTCGTCTAAGGCTTGATGGATTGCTTTTTGATAACGCACAGCAGCGAGTTTAGAATGGCACACCACTTGGGCTTTAAAGCCGTTAGGGAAAATATTTTCTAGGTAGTGTTTCACCAGGTCTTGGGCGATCGCGCCAATCCGTTGCTTGGCTTCTAACAAGTCGCCAGTCGCCCCGTATTTCTTCTTGATTGTTAGTAACTCTTCGTCACTGCGATCGCGAAAGAGATTTTCAAAGCGGGTTTCAAAGCCTTGTTTATCATTGAGGGCATCGTCGGAGGTACGACCTTCGTACAAAATTTGTAGCGTGGTGCCGTCGGGTACGGCATCCATGAGCCGATAGGTGTCGATGTAGCTGCCAAAGCGTTTATGGGTTTTCTTTTCACCGTGTCGCTCTGTAATCAGTGGGGTGCCAGTGAAGGCAAGACGGGCAGCGTTGGGAAAGGCTTCAAAGACGTTATCGCCCAGGTCGGAGCTTTGGGTGCGGTGAGCCTCGTCAATCATCAGCACGATGCGGGAGGAGTGATTGACTACGCCAAAGGTCTGGTTGCTAGGAATAGGGCGATAAGTCCCCAGGGCTTCGGCAACTTTCAGGGGCATGACCCGATCGCGCTGCTGAAACTTATGCACCATCACCATATTGATATCGGAGGCATCCGTTGATAGGTGGTCTCGGAGGGCTTGGGTGCTTTCAATCGGATAAACTCGCCCGCCAATCAGGGTGGCGGTTTTAGACAACTGCTTTTCGAGATCGACGCGATCGTTAATCAGCACAATTTTGTAGTCGCTCAGGTCTGACGATGCCCGCAGCATCCGCGCCACAAATACCATAGTTAGGCTTTTGCCCGATCCTTGGGTGTGCCAAACAACACCACTTTTTTCGGCTGCGGTTTGACCTTGGCGTAAACGCTCAATAATTTTGTTGGCTGCTCGAAACTGTTGGTAACGGCACACCACTTTAATGCGGGGACCGCTATCGCTGTCCATAAAGACGCTAGAAGTCCGCAAGATGCTCAGTAGGTTGGTCTTATTGAGCATACCGTTGATGAGTTGCTGTTGTTGGTTCAGCCCTGCGGCGGTACTCTCCGGTTGAGGATACTGGGTTTTCCAGGGATAGAAATGCTCTGCTTCGGAGGTGATCGTACCATAGTCAGCTTCAACGCCTGTGCTGCGAACAATGAACAGATTGGGATGAAACAGGCGCGGTTCTCCTTCCCGTAAACCATGCCGGGTGGTCTCTTCTCGCTGGTTCATGTAACGCTGGAGCTGCTCAAAGGCTGCGGACATGGGATTGGCGCAGGTAGCACTGCCTTTTTTACACTCGACCACCACCAAGGGGATGCCGTTCACAAATAATACAATGTCGGGAATGATGTATTGCTTAACGCAGCCCGGTGTATCGATGCGGAACTGGTTGATGGCGTGAAACTGGTTGTTTTGGGGATTTGCAAAGTCGATCAGTTTTACTACAGGGTCTTCTTCCCCGGTTTGCTCGTTGACATCGACTTGGGCTTTAAACAGCAGTTTTTGAATGGCTTCGTTGGCTTCGAGGAGGGTGCGGTTGGGCTGACGCAGGATCTCGTCTTGCAGGTCTTGGAGTTGTTTGGGAGTGAGCCAGGAAGTGCCGTCGGCGTTAGTGTTGAGGGCTGCGACGGCTTGGTTAAAGACCTGGGGCAGTAGCCACTGGCGAAAGTTAGCCCGTAGGCTTTTGGTGGGGTCACTGGGGATTTGTGCGCCCTGGTCGATAATTTGCCAACTGAGGGTTTGTAACTGCTGTAGAAATGGCTGTTCAACTTCGGTATATTCAGACATTGGTGGAAATCTCAGCGTCAGGGTTCTGAAATGGATTAAGAAGATCTACGCCCGTACCGATAAAATCCTGAACGTTGCGGGTAACTAAGGTTAAATTGTGGGTGAGGGCAGTGGCAGCAATTTGTTTATCAATAGCGTTTTGCGGATGGGGGACTCGTAGATATCCCCAAACTTGGGCATCGGTAATGGTAAAGTCAAGAATGCAGTCGGCATAGTCTGTCAGGATGCGCTGTAACCATGCCTCTAACAAGTCTGCCTGGGGATGGTCACGCCGATGGCGGATTAGTTCAACCCCGCGTCGGAGTTCACCAATGGTAATGACGCTGAGGAAAAGTTTAGCCTCTTGTGCAATGGCATCATCGAAAAACTGCTGCACGCCGGGGTTGGCTTTGTCTTGTTTCCGCAGTTCGCTGATGATGTTGGTGTCAAGTAAATACATCGGGGGCGGTGTCATCTTGGCTGCGTTCAAAGTCGGTATCTTTGCCAACATTGGGAATGAGGCGAAGCACTTCAGCAAAGGATTTTTGGGGCGGATGCAATAGGACTTGCTCTAGGATTTTGCGATGCTCGGCTTCGGCACTGATGCCGTGGCGACTAGCCCGTTGTTTCAGTGCTTTGACAATGGCATCGTCGATGTTACGAACAATTAGATTAGCCATAGCGATGGGGTTTTGAAGGGATTGCTTATGCTGATGATAGCATTGCTATCAGGACAGGCGATAGGGCTAGTTTTAGATATGATCCACCTTATCAGAATGGACTTTGACGGGGACTTTGCCAGTGAGGAGATCATGCATCAGACCGTTTTTCTTCTGCTGTAGCTTCGCTCTGAATTTTTTTTCTCGGTTTAAAACACCTTGAACTGCGTTTATTTTCTCTCCAATGAGAACCTGCTCTCTATATGTTGGCACTGATATTGGTATTGCTTTAATGTCTCCAACATTCACATGAGGTGAAGTCGTTGCACCTAAACCTCTAACGACTCTTCTGTAAAAATCAATATGATTCATACTCCAAAGTAAAAAGCTTGGATCTGTATTTGAATCTGGGCGTAATAACATAACCCTTTGTCCAAGGCAGACCTTTTTAATGCCTACAGGTGATGCAATGCCAAGTCGTTCACCTTCTCGGGAGTATATAATATCTCCTTCTTTTGGAACTAGCCTTTGAGTTCGGATCTTATAGTCCTTTTCATCCACGCAATATGCTTGCTCTAGAATCAATTCTCCCGGTTCCATGTCAGCAGTTCTAATGCATGGAATCCCTGAGTCACGATATATAGGTGTTGAGTGAGGACAGTCAACTACTTGGGAACATAAATCAGCAACGATTTCCCAATTCCAATCCTTAGGAATCCAACCGATCGCACTCTCTTGATATAGCTCAGGAGCCTCGTCACGGGGAGGGCGCAGCTTGCCATCCGCACCAATGCCACGGGTAAACAAGTCGTGCATCAGCCCTGCCTTAATCTGCTGGTATTTCTCGATCAGGGCTTCTGTATGTGCGATCGCGCGATCAACAGTCTGAAGTATTTTCGCAATCTTGTCTTGCTTCACTAAAGGCGGAAGCGAAACCTTTGTCCTTGCTATAGCTCCATTAGATAAACCATAACGAGTTGAACCAGCAGCCACTCTCGAAAAATACGATGCAACACTACTAGCTGATAACTGCTTGGATAGAAAAACAGAATTCACTATCTTCGGGTTGGGCTTTATTAAAGCCAAATGATAGCCACAGACTAAATTCTCTATTTCGTCAACTACAACCGACGGAATCCCAATGTCGTATGGTGTTTCTGAATCTTTGGTGATTACAACATCACCCTTATCAACTTTGAATCTTTCATATTCTGGAGGGCTGGCAGTTGACTCCATAAAATCTAAGTCAGCCGTAATGTAATCGTTGACATAGACATCCATGTAGTTGCACAGCCGGATTTGCTCCTCGTTGGGCTTAGTCTTTTTATCGACATTACTAACTCGAATATCAGTAAACTCAGCCAGTGAATAGTCTTGCCAATCACTCATATCCCAACTCCACCAAAAACCCCTGCAACTCCTGCGCTGCTGCATCCCTTGCTGCTTCAATCTCCTTCGCCGTCACCGCATACTTCTCCCACAAATTCTCAATCGCCCGCACACAAGCCCGCTGATCCGCCCGTAAATAAGTTTCATAAATCTCCATCAGCGTCTTCCGCAGACGCTCAATAATCACCGTGCGAGCTTCATCCGTAGAAATCTTTTCACGGGCACTTTGCACCAGTTCATCGCGATTATTCTCGATACTCCTGATATTAGCCCTGAGTATTTTCACTTCATCTTCTAGAGCCTTATGACGCTCCAAGCTGGCGATAATCCTCGCTGCCTGATTATAGGCGTGTTGTCCCCGTTCCATTGCTTCTTTTAAAGGAATAGCATACTCACTGATATGACCCACATCAGCAGCAAGCTCCAGAATACGATTACCGTTAGTAAACAGCACCTCTTTTTGGGTAAATCCTTCAGTGCAATAAAAGCCTTTCTTAGCACCTGGGGGTAACAAATTCGCCCCCTTAATTTCAGTGAAGATATTGCCAGCCAAAGCTTTAACCTGTTTGATCTGCGCCTTCCACTCCGTCGTCCAAGTCTTCAACTCCTCTTTTTGACTTTTCACCTCCTCACTAGGCAATACCCCCGTGTCGTCGGTATCCTCAAAATCTTCCGCATCGGCAGCAGCAAATAGTGCCTGTAACTCCGCCAGACGAGTCTGCGCTTGCTCCAATTCCTCCAAAACTTCCGGGAACTGGCTCTGCAAAATATCCTCATCGGGAATCAGTTCTGCCCCCCAACCACTGGCTGCAATGGACTTAAAATCTGCCTTCAATGTATCCACATAGTTGGCAAATGCCCCCCGCACCTGAAAAGAGGTGAGTAACTGCTGGTTGGCTAATTTCTCTTCAATGCTCCTGAGCAAACGACTCCGCATAATATAGACATTCCGGGGGCGAGCTTCCTGATTCGCTGCATCGGGGGCTAGAGCCTCCACAACGGGTAGATTTTCCTCCCACCACTCCTCTAGCGTTCCCATAAACTGTTCATGCCGCGTCGTCACGCTCTGGTGAGTCGCCACAAAGTCGGCAATATCGCGCTTACTCGTCAGCACCGGAGCAAAGTCAAGATAAGTCTGATCACGGGGTACAAAAGCATCCTCTCGCAACTGCCCATAGTTCTGCCAAAAGTGCTTGAGGCTATCGACTTCCACCTTGGGCACACCCCCATGCAGATGGGCACGCACATCATGGGGTTCGGGCGGTGGGGCATTGTCCACATAACGCCGGATATTGCAGTTGTAGTCCTCCTCGGCAATCTCCGCCCTGGGTACTAACCGCGCATAGGCGGGAATGTTTTCCTTAGTGCGATAGGCATAGACAATTTTATCAACATCTTCGGGGCGCAGGAAGTTCTGCGCTTTGCCCTCACGGTATTCGCGATCGGCATTGATAAACAGGACGCGATCGCGAGTCGTCGCCCCCATCTTATTCAGCACGAGAATGCACGCCGGAATCCCAGTGCCATAAAACAGGTTACTAGGTAGACCGATAATCGCCTCTAGATAACCGTGATTGATAAAGTATTTGCGGGCTTCATGCTCCTCTCCCCCTCGAAATAGCACACCATGGGGCATTACTGTTGCCGAGCGACCATCGTGCTTCAACACCGCCAGCATGTGCTGCACAAACATCAGGTCAGCCTTTTTGCCCTTTTCCGGCATCATCACCGGAAACCGTCCGGTGAATACCAGATCTTTTTTAATATAGTTCTGGCTAAAGGGGGGATTGGCTAAAACGCGATCAAAGCGTTTGAGTTCGTTATTTTCGTCTAAGTGCTGGGGTTCGCGGATGGTATCCGCTTGACGAATATCCGCATGGGAGATGCCATGCAGCAGCATATTCATCTTGCAGATAGACCAGGTTGTCCCCATTTTCTCCTGTCCAAACAGAGCCAGTTCCTCAGCATTTCTCCCCTTTTCCCGCAGATAGTCCCGCATTTGAATCAGCATCCCGCCTGAGCCGACAGTAGGGTCATATACCCGCATCCCCTCCTCTGGGTCACAAATTTCGACGCAAACCCGCACCACCTCCGCCGGGGTATAAAATTCTCCCGCCTTTTTCCCCGCCGAGTCAGCAAAATATTTGATTAGCCACTCGTAAGCTGCCCCTAACAGATCGGGAAACTCAAAATCGCTGTCTCTTAGAGGAATCTTCTCGAAGTTCTGCAAAAAATCAGACAATGTATCGTCGTCCAGCGTTCGCTGCCCGATTTTGCGGTTGAAGTTAATGCCCTTGAGTACATCTTCTAGTACATCCGGGTTAGCATCTTCAATTGCCTCTAGAGCTTTATTAAGAGTCGTACCGACATTATTTTTAACATGCTTGAGAGCCGAATGCTTGACGATTTGACGCTGACCATTATCATCAATCACTTCTTCTTGCCAGCCCTCATTCCAGCGGGCGCGAGGTGGCACATAGAAGTATTTGCTAGAGTAATTATCGGGGTCTTCTAACTCTACCTCGATGTCTTCTTCAGCCATGCCTCTAGCTGCTAACTCTGCTTGTAACTCAGCACGGCGTTGGTCAAAGAGATCGCTTGCCCGCTTCAAGAACAACATGCCAAAGACATACTCTTTGTACTCACTAGCATCCATACTACCGCGCAGATCATCGCAAGCAGTAAGCAACAGATTGTACAAGCGAGAAAGCGTTAGTTTCATCGATAACCTGAGCAAAATCTATTGGATTCTAAGGCAAGAGTTCTTACAATCTGCCTCCGAAACTATACATTATAGAAGATTACCAGATTGACCTGAATCGAGAGACGCGATGCCTACGGCGGGCTGTGCCTACACGAAACTCAACATCGCCTTATTATCGGATGGGATGCCAAAAGTCAGCACCAGGATTGTGACATGACTTATTCGGGATCAAGGAAACTGAATAATATCGCAGCATGAGGAAGTTCGTGCCGAAAAAGCAGCAGACATCGCCAAAACTTTAACTAAGATGAACGAAAAAGGCGACCTCAATAACCAACAACAAGCCTTCATCAAACGGAAAACTACTACCCTCGACCGTATCAATAACCCCTACCCTCGTCCTACTGGAGAGCCGATGACACTAATCTGACAACGATGACAAATGATGTATCAATCAACAACAAACGAGCACGGAGGGATTTGAACCCCCGACACCCAGAACCGGAATCTGGTGCTCTATCCACTGAGCTACGCGCCCTTGTGTGCAGCGCCGTTTCAAAGGAAACACACTGGCACAAATCAGATTATAACGTTGATTTGGAAAAAACGGCAATCTGTGCCAAATAAAAAATTCCCCTGCCTATGGCTCAGACTAAATCCGGGTTAACTACCCCCGATGTTGATCTTACTTTTCACCGCATCTGGAAAACCTCTCTCCAAACCTCTCTCCTACAAGGAGAGAGGCTTTGAATTCTCCCCCTTCTGTGACGCATTCTCTGGTCTCCCCCATGGAACAAAAAGCGAAGCATCCTCTGGCTTCCCCCTTTTTAAGGGGGACGGGAGGGGGATATAGGTAGCGAATGTTACCTAAAGCAGCTTTCCTTTTTGACTTTCCTGAAGACTCTTCCTTTAGATAGAGGCACATTCCACTCTTCTTTGGGAAAAAGAACTGGTGTGTATGCTTAATCATGTAATTACTAGGGCAATCTAATGCAGGTTCAGTAAGCTGTCATGCCTTTAAATGGGGAATAGGTAGCGAGCAAGATGCTCGCACTACAATGATTTCGCCATTATTGACATTAAGGTTTCAATGCCGAACAGCTTACTAACTTGCCTGTTATCAGGACTCGTTTGGTAAACTGCTGGAGTCAAAAAACTAATTTGTTCCATCATCACTTGGAATAGATACAGTCAACCTCTCTACTAAATAGGATTATGATACTAGGACTTCTTACAGTTTACTTGTTAATCGCTGGATTATTTTGCATAAACTGGTTAAATGCATTCCAGAAAGAGACGAATTTATCGTCGGAGCAAAAATTCCGGTGTCGGATAGTCTTTATCATTGCCACCGTTTTTTGGCCCCTCACCTTCCCAATTTCATACCTGGAACACTGTTCGAGAGTTTAGGGAGTGGGAAGTGAGAAAGCTTCAACCAGCTTTTTCCAACCTCAATAAGAGTGGGCATCTTGCCTGCTTCATTGTTTGGGTAGAGTTTGGCTGACGCAAGCCCCACTAATCATGGCATCCTAAATAAAGAGAGAGTTATGAGATCAAGGATGTCAGAAGCGTCAGCACAAAAGCGGATAGTCGTCGTTGGTGCAGGATGGGCAGGTTTAGGTGCGACTCATCATCTTGCTCAACAAGGCTACGATGTTACTCTTCTAGAAGCCGCCCCCTATCCTGGTGGATTGGTGGCTGGATGGAAAACCTCTGGCGGACGTTCAGTCGAGGGGGGTATTCATGGGTTCTGGTATCCCTATCGCAATATCTTTCGCCTGGTTAACGAATTGGGACTCCAACCCTTCACACCTTTTACCCATTCCTCCCAATATTCTCCTGCTGGGTTAGAAGTCGAATCGCCTCTGTTTCAGAATGAGTTCCCGCTGCCTACCCCATTGGGAACGTTTCTCTATCCCAACTTTAGACGCTTACCTCTAATTGACAGGCTTTCGGCTTTACCTCTGTTGTATGCTCTGATTGATTTTGATAATTCTGATCAAGCATGGCGACGTTATGATCAGGTAACTGCCCGCGAACTCTTTAAACAGTTTGGTGTCTCTGCCCGATTATATCGGGATTCCTTTGAACCGATGCTGTTGGTGGGGTTATTTGCCCCCGGTGAGCAATGTTCAGCCGCCGCCGCCCTGGGAATGCTGTATTACTTCATTTTGGCTCACCAACCTAATTTTGATGTTGTCTGGTGTCGGGGAACGGTGGCAGAGATGATTTTTAAACCCTGGGTGGAACGGATTGAGAAATCCGGGGGACGAGTGCTGACGAATAAGCGGGTGAATGATATTCTCTTGGACGATAGGGGAAAGGCGAAAGCGGTTGTCTGCGGTGAGGATGTCTTTGAAGCCGATGCGGTTATTTTTGCCGTTAGTGTCAATGGCATGAAAAAAATTGTCAGTGCGAGTAGTAGCTTGCAACCCTATTCGGAATTCCGGAATTTGAGAAACTTAGGCGCAATTGATGTTCTGGCAACCCGGTTATGGTTTGACCGAAAGGTTATTCTGCGGAATCCGTCTAATGCTTGTTTTGGCTTTGATCCGACGACGGGGTGGACATTTTTTGATTTGAATGCGTTGCATGATGAATATGCGTATGAACCGGGAAGTGTCATTGAAGCGGATTTTTATCATGCGAATCAGTTATTGCCAATGAGTGATGAGCAAATTGTGGCAAAGGTTCATCGAGATTTAGCCACTTGTGTGCCAGAGTTTGGGGATGCCAAGGTTATTGATAGCAGTGTGATTCGTGTACCGCAAGGAGTAACGCATTTTGCACCGGGAAGTTATCAGTATTTGCTGCCAGCGACCACTCCGATTGATAATGTGTTTATGAGTGGGGATTGGATTGTTACGAATCACGGTTCTTGGTCACAGGAGAAGGCATACATAACGGGTTTAGAGGCGGCAAATTTAGTAATTGACCGTTTTGGGTACGGAAATAAGGCAACGATTATTCCGGTTGAACCTGATGAACCTCATATTCAACTGGGGCGGATGATTAATAAAACGGTACGGGATTGGGGGAAGACAGTATTACCTGATTTTTGGTTGCCTTAGAAGAAAGGCAAAAGGCAGATGGCACTAGGTTAGGGAGGGCGGGTTTTGTTGAAAGGTTATCGGTCAATAGCACAATTAAGCGGCTAAACCCGCCCCTACAATTTATTCGTTGGATTCTGCCGAATATATTGTAAGATACCTTGTGCGATCGCGCCTGCCATTTGGCTCTGGTATTCGGGTGTTGCTAGGCGTGGGTTATCCTCTTGTCCGGTAACAAATCCAACTTCCACGAGAACGGCGGGTATGGGGTTATTACGCAGAACGTAAAATCGGGCTTGTTTCACGCCGCGATCGCGAATTGGAATTGCCTGTAAAATACTGTTATGTATGGTTTGAGCCAGACCCTGACCATTCGAGTAATAATAGGTTTCTAATCCATTCACATCAGGACGACGACCAACAGCATTCGCATGGATACTCACAAATAAATCGGCTTGGGCTTGTTTTGCCATCTCCACGCGGGGTGCTAAGTCTACAAAATAATCACTGGTTCGAGTGAGAATTACTTGAATTCCTTGTTGCTGTAAAATGGTGGCAACTTGTTGAGAAATGGGCAAAATTACATCCTTTTCCCGCAATCCATTTAACCCAACCGCACCGGGATCTTTTCCCCCATGTCCGGGATCAACCATAACCACAATACGGCGGTTGGGAACTTGGGAATTATAAAAGGGAGGATTGTTGGTGATAGGCGGTATAACAGAATTTTGCGACGGTAGGGGGGTTGGTGTGGTTAATTGGACAACTTGTTGCGGTGGCGGTAACTGCACTGTCCACATCCGAGGGGAGAATCCCTTCAATAGAACTTGTTGGGGATTAATCGTATAACCCGGATTAAACTCAATCACCAAGCGCGTGGTTTGGGGGTTCAATTGACTGACACGCACCACCCGCACTGCACCACCAACTAATTGTTCTAATTTGGCATTCTCCAGGGGGATACCGGGTAAATCAATCACCAGGCGGTTGGGATTGGTAAGAAATTGCCCTCTGGGTTGTACGCCTTCATCAGTGGTAAAGACGAGTTGATTTTGATTCACATCAAAGCGCCAGGAGAGTAATCTCGCCGCTTGCGCTGGAAAGGAGAGCAAAAAAAAGCCGAGAAAACTGGGAAGTAGCCAGTGCAGTTTCACCGTTAAAGTTCCCTTACATAAATGAATGACGAATGACACTATCCACCGTTAACTTTAATTGTGTCCACCCACTTATTGTTTTCAATAAGAGTAAAAGTGGCTTTCTCGATTTTAAAAGGAGGATTTGAGATTGTCTCGCACCTGATGGAGTTAAATGTTAATTATTTACAATTGAGAGACTTCCCAATCAGGATAATTCCCCTTATGTCAAACCAACGGCTATAGAAATTCTACCCTTCAATATCCTTATCGTTGATTAGCACATACATCCAGACAACGACAACCGCCGTCACTAGCAGCAGGGGGTATTCAGCCAGCGCCGCTAAGATTACAATAATCTCAAGGATGGTTTTAAGGTCTTCAAATCGTTTCATTGAATCAGATTGAACTCTTAATCCCATTCAAGGAGAAGGCTAGGTGAGTACCGGGTTGAGAAATTTGGCTGAGGTAGCTGACTTATGGCTAACTTTGAGTTGACCTGAATTGACTTGTCGCTGATTATGAATAATGGCGCGATCGCTTAAAGTTGCCCCAGACTACAGAAACCACGTCAAATCAGCACTTCGGCGCAATGGCTACCCCAGCCAAAAGAAGTTTGCTGAACACGTTACCCCATCGTTATCCACGGTGAAAAAATTCCTCAATGGCGAACCCGTTGATTTTGAGTATTTTGTCGAACTGTGCGAAGCGTTGGGGTTAGAGTGGCGAGATATTTATTTAGATGAGTCAGACAATCCACCCTCTCCCAAGGACTCAAACCCAACCCTGGAGGAGTCTTCACCCTTCATCACCGGGACACCCATCACCCATCCCCGCTATTTTTTTGGGCGCAAACGAGAACTTAAACGCCTGTTCAATTTACTCAAACGCCATCCCCTGCAAAATGCAGCGATTATCGGGAAGCGGCGCATTGGCAAAACCTCTCTGTTGCACTACTTGAAAACCATTACCACGACGCCACCGGAGGAATTACGTCCCGGTCAAAAATCGGACTGGTTACCCCATCCAGAATCCTACTGCTGGATATTTGTGGATTTTCAGGATACACGGATGGCAAGCCAAGAGAAATTGCTGGGTTATATTCTAGAAGGCATGAGTATGAAAGTGCCGAAGCCTTGTCACCTAGATTATTTTATGGATGTGGTGAGTAGTCATTTGCATTCACCCACCGTTATTTTATTGGATGAAATTGGCGTGGGATTGCAGCGTTGTCCAGAGTTAGATGATGGGTTTTGGGAAAGTTTACGGTCTTTAGCCACAAATCAGACGGGGGGAAATCTGGCTTTTGTCTTAGCCACACCGGAATCTCCCCTGGATTTGGCGTCTCATACCGGACATAGTTCTCCCTTTTTCAATATCTTTGGCTATACCGCCTATCTGGGCGCATTGACAGAGGTGGAGGCGCGGGAATTGATTGACAGTTCACCGATTCCGTTTCCGGTTGAGGATGTAACCTGGATTTTGGAGAAAAGTCAATGTTTTCCCCTGCTGCTGCAAATTCTGTGTCGCGAACGTTTGTTTAGTTTGGAAGAGGGGGAAACGGGGGATGATTGGCGGGAGGAGGGATTAAGACAGATAGCACCCTTTACGAATTCTTAGAGAACCCAGATTTTATGTAGTGGCGTGACCCAGCTAAAATGGTGAAATAGATTTGGTTCGTAGTGAGGGCTTTAGCCCTCTCCAGCTAGGCGTTAAAGCACTAAAGTGCTTACTACAAACAAAGTCTTATTTTAACCCGGTCACGCCAGTAGGGTGCGTTAGCGTAGCGTAACGCACCTTAACCTGTTGCCGCAGAGGGCGCAAGGATGGTGCCCCTACAGTCGGGTTTACCCCATCTATTTGGGAACTACGATATCAAGGCTGGTTCTAAACAGCAAGATTTTTCTACCAGTGAGCCAGATACTTACACAACTATTAAAATAGGTTGGGAAAACGTTAGTAAACCCAACGACTCTAGCGAATAAGCTACGTTTTCCACAAATCAAGATAAGCAACATTCAGGAAGAGACAAACAAACATGAAAGCACATCGGATAGAAGCCAAATTAACTAAAACTGGAACATTGACGCTCAATAATTTACCCTTTCAAGCCGGAGACGCCGTTGAAATCATTATTCTAGAACGTCATCTTACATCTCTAAATTCAAATCCTGCTTCTCTACGCGGTAAAGTTATTCGCTATGATGATCCATTTGATTCAGCTATATCTGTTGAAGATTGGGAAGTTCTGCAATGATAATACTGGATACCCATATCTGGATTTGGTGGGTTGACGACAATCAGCGATTAACTCAGCAACATCGAAAGTGGATAAAAAACTACCAGGAACAAGGCTTAGGAATTAGCATAATTTCTTGTTGGGAAGTTGCTAAATTGGTTGAGGTTGGCAAACTTACTCTGTCAATTTCAGTTGAGGAGTGGTTAGCAGGCGCTTTAACTTATCCAGGAGTGCAACTACTCAATCTGACAATTCCCATAGTAGTTGAGTCAACTAAACTGATAGGATTTCATCGCGATCCATCTGACCAGATAATTGTTGCTACAGCAAGAATCTATGGATGCCCGTTACTAACGGCTGACACCAAAATTCTGAATTATCCTGATGTACAAACTCTCAACTAAACAAATTCTCAGGAGTAGGTTAGGAAAATCCAAGGAAACCCAACGCGATCGGATAAATGGTTGGGTAGAGCGAGCGCTTTACCCAACCTAGAACTACAAGAACATTGTAGGGGCGCAAGGCTTGCGCCCACTCACGACACGATAAAGAGGTCAACCATGTCATTTAGCAGTTATAAAAGTATTGGCGTAGTCGCTAAAGCGTTTCAAATCAAATATATTCGAGACAATTTCATTACCGAGATTGAATTTGACGTGAGTGACAGTTTTCGGAATGAATTAGAGTTAATTTTAAATGAGGGAGTGTTTGACAATTCAGACATGGCGATTTGTGAGACGATTATTTATCCCATATTAAAAGAAGTTTGGAAAGCTTATCGCCGCAATTTCCTGCTCTGGAGTCACCAAGCCTTGACCTACGATGAAAATTTATCGGGAACTCCTGATTATATCGTGGCGAAGCGCTCTCCCTTGGGGACAGTGGTGTTTGATAAGCCCTATTTTGTAGTCGTTGATGCAAAGAAAGAGAGTGATTTTACTGAAGGATGGGGGCAATGTTTGGCAGAAATGGTGGCGGTGCAGAAAATTAACAATGATCCAGGACAAAGGATATTTGGTGTTGTTTCCAATGGGGCTATATGGCAGTTTGGTCAACTGATATCCGATAACTTTACCCAAAATAAGCGGTTTTATACAATTCAGGACTTGGAGCGGTTATTTGCTGCCGTGAATTATGTGTTTCAACAATGTGAGTTACAGTTGGATCAGCAATTGTAAATCGTTATATCTCAAACTTGCATCTTTGTCAGTAAGCCCCGACATCCGCCCGGAGTTCAAACTCCGGGCTAAGAGCTACTGTCCACTAAAGTGGACTAAAACTCTTATTCAGTCGTCTTTAGACAACTTTCGCTTTTGGTTCCTTGGGTTTCAACCTTAGGCGGTTGGTAAGACTGGTGCCATAAGTGAGTTATACCGAATTTCCCTATTCACAGAGTCACGTTTTAAGCTTAAACGGAGATGTCTTCACCCTCAATTCCACGCAATGCCTATACCGATTCACCTGAGCAGCACCCGAACTTGATTCTGGGAAGTTTGCAACTATTATTTTGGATGGTCTTTCATCCCTCAGCGTTTCGGAATCATCTAAAACGCATTGATCCTGCTTTAGACTTCCACAATAACCGAAGAAATCCGTTACTGTGGCAAAATCCAAAATTCTGGAAGCTTTTGTTTCAGGGATACATCATTCTACCGATACTTGCCAATTTAATTCTGGCTTTAGTGCTGTTAGTGCCTCGGGAGTCATTGAATGAGATTATCCTTGGCGTGGCGCTAGACGTGACGGCAAGCGTGGTGTTTTGCGTGGTGTTTAGCTTGGCGTTTAGCTTGGCATTTGGCGTGGTGTTTGGCGTGGCAGCAGGCGTGGCATTTGGCGTAGCGCTAAACGTGATGGTAAACGTGGCGGTAAGCGTGGAAAGCGTGGCGGGAAGCTTGGAAGGCGTGACATTTGGTGTGGCATTTGGCGTGGTGTTTGGCGTGGCGGCAGGCGTAGTGGAAAACGTGGCGGCAGACGTGGCGGTAAAGGTGGTCACCGTGGTGTTTGGCGTGGCGGTAAGCGTGGCGGCAGGCGTGGCGTTAGGCATGGGCGTCAGTATAAACTTGTGGCTACCTATCGTAACTTATCCCTTTGTCATCCTATGGAATGAGCTACTTTACCGTCTTGACCAACAACGCCCAGATACAAAATCTTGCGTTCTGCGATATCATTCAGCCTTTTGGGACGAGTGGCAGCGCTTACCTCTATCGGGGTTAGACAAACACCTTGTCCTAGTCATGGAAAACAACCCAGCAGAAGGACAAGCTGCCCTTAACTACCTCAATACTAGCCGCCACCGTTGGGCTGCTCAAGCGGCACAAATTGAATTAGATGCCCGGAAATTAGAACGCCGTACTAATTTAGGGGCTATCCGTAAAGCTTACTACTCATTCGCTTCAGGAAACTTGGAAGGTTCCGCTAACGCAATTTTAGATAAGTTTCATTCTATCAGCGCCGATGTAGATGCCGCTCTCAACCAGAATAGTGTATATAACCAACGTATCGCTCTGGAAAATGTCACCAAAGCTCTAGACCTTCTTGTCCAAGAGTTAACTAAAAGTAGTAATCAATACGCTCCTCGCTTTCGCCCCATTGCCATTCGTTGGCAGCAAATAGTTGTTGAGTACGTACAAATATTAATTGCAGCCACTGAACTACACCAAGAAATTGACGATCCTTACATCTTTGGTGTACCGCTGAATGAACAGGTTCAACTCTTCATGGGACGCACCAGCATTGGGCTTCGCATCGAGAAATTAATCTTAGACCGTCGCCGCCCTCCCTTACTCCTCTATGGTCAGCGACGTATGGGCAAAACCTCTCTGTTAAATAACCTGGGACGCCTCCTCCCCAATTCCATCATCCCTATGTTTGTGGATTTACAAGGCGCACCCACATCAGCGAGTGACCATGCTGGTTTTCTCTATAATCTTACCAAAGGGATGACCAATTCAGCTAAACGGCAAGCTGGTTTAACTTTACCTCCCCTCACCCGTGAAGCCTTAACAGATGACCCCTTTACCACCTTTGACGAATGGCTGGATGATGTTGAACAAACCTTAGACAACAACACCGCACTCCTCGCATTAGACGAATTCGAGGTACTGGATAAAGCCTTAACCGACGGACGTTTCAGCGAAACCGATGTCCTGGGGATGCTACGCCATCTCATCCAGCACCGCCCCCGCTTCAAAGTCTTACTCGCTGGCTCTCATACGATTGAAGAATTTCAGCGCTGGGCGAGTTACCTGATTAACGTTCAGGTTGTGCCTATCAGTTACCTGAATGAACCCGAAGCCCGCCAACTGATTGAACGCCCCATCCCAGATTTCACCCTACGCTATGAACCCGATGCGGTTGAGCGAGTCCTATCCCTAACCCGATGTCATCCCTGCTTGGTACAATTACTCTGCTCTGAGATTGTCGCTCTGAAAAATGAGCAAGAGGTATCGATTCGCCGACTGGCAACTGTAGTTGATGTGGAAGCCGCTATACCCGAAGCCTTAAGCAGTGGTAGTTTCTTCTTTGCGGACATCGAACGCAATCAAGTGGATGAGTTGGGATTGGCGATACTGCGCTTTTTGGCAGCACAAGGGGAAGGGGTGAGTATTGGTAAGGCGGCTTTATCCCGCAAGTTTCCCGATCGCTTGAATCCTACCCTTACTTTACTCCTGCAACGGGAGTTAATTGAAGACAGTGGTGGCGGCTACTGCTTCCAAGTGGAACTAATCCGGCGCTGGTTTGCCAGAGATACAGGGGGAGTAATATCTTGAGTTTGTCGTTGCGCTGTCTTCGCCATACGCGATCGCACTACTAAAAACCGTAACCAGCCAATCAATAATGGTGTTGGGTTTCCTAGCGTCAACCCAATCTACTGGACTGACCTAAAATTGTGGAATAGATTTTACCATTGAATCGGGCGCACGCCATGCGCCCCTACGGTTTCCGGGCTGCCATTCTAATTCATCAAATAAGCTGTGTCACGCCACTACTGGACTGACCTAAAATGATGGAATAGATTTTACCATTGAATCGGGCGCACGCCATGCGCCCCTACAGTTTCTGGGCATCAGCTTAATCTATCAAATAAGCTGTGTCACGCCACCATCCTAGGTTAAACAGCAGCCTAACCCACCAAAACCTTGAGCCATGGTGCGTTACGCTTCGCGCTGTTCACCCTACAACACAATTTGGCTGACTGGGTAAACTTGCGAACCCGTTTTAACGGGTTTAAGCTTTGAGCCGGAACTTTAGTTCCAGGCTGATGAACGATGTGCAAAATAATCCTATAGTAATTAAAGAGCGGCGAATTCTTAAGAAACTGTTGTGAAATCAATTACTCTCCTCGGCTCCACTGGATCGATTGGCACTCAAACCCTAGAGATTTTAACTCACCATCCAGACCAATTCCGGTTGGTGGGATTGGCAGCACGCAGCAATGTGGAACTGTTAGCTGCCCAAATTCGACAGTTTCGACCGGAAATCGTAGCCTTATGTGATGCGGAAAAATTACCTGACCTAAAAGCCGCGATCGCAAACCTCGATCCCCAACCGATTCTTGTCGCGGGAGAAGCGGGTGTGGTGGAAGTTGCCCGTTATGGTGATGCTGAAGCGGTAGTCACTGGAATTGTCGGTTGTGCGGGATTGTTACCCACCATTGCCGCAATTGAAGCCGGAAAAGATATTGCCTTAGCCAACAAGGAAACCCTAATTGCCGGGGGACCTGTTGTCAATCCCCTGATTGCCAAACACGGCGTTAAACTGCTTCCGGCTGACTCGGAACATTCTGCCATCTTCCAATGCCTTCAGGGAGTCCCAGAGGGCGGATTACGGCGGATTATCCTCACCGCATCTGGGGGCGCGTTCCGGGATTGGTCAGTCGATAAGTTAGGGGAGGTAACGGTTGCGGATGCGATTAAACATCCTAACTGGTCGATGGGGCGCAAAATTACCGTCGATTCCGCTACCTTGATGAATAAGGGGCTAGAGGTAATTGAAGCGCACTTCCTCTTCGGCATGGATTACGACGATATCGATATTGTCATCCATCCCCAGAGCATTATTCACTCCTTAATCGAACTACAAGATACCTCCGTCTTAGCCCAGTTAGGCTGGCCCGATATGCGCTTACCCCTACTCTATGCCTTATCCTGGCCCCATCGGATCTATACGGACTGGGAACCCTTGGATTTAGTCAAAGCGGGGACGCTGACATTTAAAGAACCTGACCATGATAAATATCCCTGTATGCAATTAGCCTACGCCGCAGGGCGGGCTGGGGGTTCAATGCCAGCGGTATTAAACGCCGCCAATGAGCAAGCCGTAGCACTATTTTTAGACGAGAAAATCCAATATTTAGACATTGCCCGGTGTATTGAGCAAACCTGCGATCGCCACAGCCGTGATAACTGCCCTGATCCTGGACTAGAAGATATTCTAGCTGCTGATCGCTGGGCAAGAGAGGAAGTGCTGCGGATTTATCCAACCTTAGAAAAGAGCGATCGCGTGGTTTCTCTGCGATAATAAAAACACTGTTGGTCAATTCACTAACGATTAACCCCTCCTACACACCTACCCCTCTGCACTCCTGCACCCCTGCTCACAGACCACTAACTTAAGGAAGTTGGGGACTGTTGTTCTGGTGTGGTGTAATGGAATCTTAGATGATCCAACGTTAATAAACCTTTCATGCACACCAAAGCTTTTAGTGAGCTTTTCCCTCTATTTAATACGGCGAACCCCGAGACACTAGAATGGCTATTGTCAGTTGGAGTCGAACATGAGTATCCCACAGGGCGAGCCGTTTTAATGGAAGATGCCTGGGGCAACGCCGTTTACTTTATCATGTCCGGTTGGGTCAAAGTTCGACGCCTGTATGGGGACAAAGCCGTGACGTTGGCAATTTTGGGTCGGGGAGATTTTTTTGGCGAGATGGCAATCTTGGATGAATCTCCCCGCTCTACAGATGTTGTCGCCCTTTCATCGGTCAAATTGCTCAGCGTTTCTGCCCAGCGCTTCATTCAAACCCTGTTCAAAGATCCCCAGTTACACCACCGGATGCTACAACTGATGGTCAGACGGCTGCGCCAGACCAATGTTCGCTTTCAACGACGCCATCAACCTGCGGCGATTAAGTTAGCCAATACCTTAGTCAACTTAGCAGAGAATTATGGTCAAGTGGGGGAAAAGGGAACCGAAATTTATAACATTCCCTATAAAGACTTAGCTGAGGTTACGGATATCAGTGTGGAAGATACAGCCAAAATCATGAAAAAGCTGGAAAGTAAGGGTTGGACTGATGTTGACCCCCAAGACCAAAAACTTTGTTTGATTAATCTCAAACAACTAACCCATCTAGCTGGACGGCTCTAGGATAGAAGGGAAGCTGGGGACGCTGGGGGAGATGGGGGAGATGGGGGAGATGGGGGAGGGGATTACCAATGAACCATGAACCATCTAACCATCAACCATGAACTATCAACCATCAATCATCAACAAAGGACGAATGACAAATGACAAAGGACAAATGACTAAACCCACCTTCCATTATCACGTCGCTATGCCTCAACCTCAATCTCATCTGTTTGAGGTGACGCTACAGGTGAATGGTTGGTCGGAATCGCTGCTAGATTTAAAAATGCCCGTCTGGACTCCGGGTTCTTATCTAGTGCGGGAGTATGCCAAACACCTACAGGATTTCCGAGTTGAGACTGGAAACCAGCCCTTACCTTGGAATAAACAGAGTAAAAATCACTGGCAGGTTCAAACTGGAGACGCCTCAACCATCGTTGTCCGCTACCGCGTCTTTGCCAATGAATTATCAGTACGCACCAATCACCTAGATGCCACTCACGGCTATTTTAATGGGGCGGCATTATTCCTGTTTGTTCCGGGTTTTGAGCAACAGCCGATTCAGGTGACGATTGTACCCCCTAAATCCGATTGGCAGACAACCACACCCTTACCCCCTGTTGATGGTGCTGAGAATACCTTTGAGGCAAGTGATTTTGACACCTTAGTCGATAGTCCCTTTGAAATTGGCACACAACAGGTTTACGACTTTGAAGTTCTGGGTAAACCGCATCAACTGGCAATTTGGGGACAGGGAAATGCTGATCCGCAACGGATTATTGCCGATACGACGAAAATTATCGAGACAGAAGCCGAGTTATATGGGGGATTACCCTACGAACGGTATTTGTTTTTACTGCATTTATCGTCCACAGGCTTTGGCGGTTTAGAACATAAAACCTCTTGTTCCTTAAATTATCCCCGTTTCGGGTTCCGGGCGAAAGATAAATACAATCGTTTCATGCAATTAGTCGCCCATGAGTTCTTTCACCTGTGGAATGTTAAGCGGATTCGCCCCAAAGTCTTAGAACGGTTTAACTATGAACAAGAAAGCTTTACCACATCCCTGTGGTTTTGTGAAGGGACAACCAGTTACTATGATTTAGTCCTCCCCTTACGGGCAAAGATTTACGACAGTAAAACCTTTTTAGAGGGATTAGGTAAAGAAATTACCCGGATGCAACTGATCCCAGGGCGTTTGGTGCAACCCCTGAGTGAGTCCAGTTTTGATGCTTGGATTAAGTTATATCGCCGGGATGCCAATAGTGATAATAGTCAGATCTCCTATTATCTCAAAGGAGAAATGGTATCCTTATTACTGGATTTGCTGGTGCGATCGCGTCATGGCAATCAGCGTTCCCTTGATGATGTGATGCAGCGGATGTGGCAAGAGTTTGGTGCCAAGGAGGTTGGCTTTACGCCTCAACAACTGCAAGAGGTGTTGGAGTCTGTCGCTGATACTGATTTAAGTGATTTCTTCCGTCGCTACATTGAGGGGACAGAAGAATTGCCCTTCGATGAGTATCTCGAACCCTTTGGCTTAAAACTCAAGACGGTGGAAGACGAGGAGTCTAAACCCTATTTAGGGGTAATTGTCAAGACCGAGAATGGGCAAGAGGTCGTTAAATTTGTCAACGCCACCTCTCCGGCGGGAATAGCTGGGGTAGATGCTGGAGATCAATTACTGGCAATAGACGGTTGGCGAGTCAGTGCTGATCAATTATGCGATCGCCTTAAAGATTACCATCCCGGTGACACGATTCAGGTAACCGTGTTCCATCAAGACGAACTTTGTACCTTACCCGTTACCCTAGGCGAATCCCAACCCACCCGCTACCAGGTTGTGCAGCTTGAGAATCCCTCAGAGACTCAAAAACAGAATTTAGCCGGGTGGTTGAACACCAAGGAGGATTAAGCGCATACCCAGCAACTGTATGGGCGCAAAGACTTGCGCCCAAACGTCAAATCTATTCCACAATTTTAGCTGTGTCAGTCCGCCATCGTGCGTTAGCGTAGCGTAACGCACCATTGCCACCATATATGATGTACCTGCGTAAGTCCTGAATAGTGAAACCCGCCCCTACGCCTAAATCGATGTGCTAGTCCCTGGCAAAATCACTTAGCTGTAGTACAATCGATAACCATACCTTCCACCAGCCTTGACTGTCTAGTTTAAAAATGCATAAATTTCTGCCAATCGCTTACTTTCAAAACCAATTTCTTCCCTTCGATGATGCCAAAATTTCCATTGCTACCCATGCGCTGCATTATGGGACAGGCGCTTTTGGCGGATTGCGGGGGATTCCTGACCCCCAAAACCCCGAACAAATTCTCCTGTTTCGTTTAGACCGTCATTGTAAACGATTAAGTGACAGTGCCAAATATTTACATTACGACTTACCCGCAGATAAAATCAAAACTATAATTGTAGATTTCGTCAAAAAGAATCAAGTTAAAACCTCCTTTTATATCCGACCCTTTATTTATACGTCCGATTTGGGAATTGCCCCCAGACTTCATAAGATTGAAAAAGACTTTTTCGTCTATGGATTAGAACTGGGTGATTATTTATCCCCAGAAGGGGTAAGCTGTCGAATTAGTTCCTGGTATCGTCAAGCCGATCACAGTTTGCCCCTAAGAGGTAAAATTAGTGGCGCCTATATCACATCATCTCTAGCAAAGACAGAAGCGGTAGAATCTGGATTTGATGAAGCTTTACTGATGAATGCTCAGGGAAAAATCTGTGAAGCCTCCGGGATGAATATCTTTATGGTGCGGAATGGGCAACTGATTACGCCGGGATATGACCAAGATATTTTAGAAGGAATCACCAGAGATAGTATCCTGATGCTGGCAAAGGATTTAGGTATCCCCACAATCGAACGCCCTGTAGATAAATCGGAGTTATTTATTGCCGATGAAGCATTTTTAAGTGGAACGGCGGCTAAAATTACTCCAATTAAACGGATTGAGAATTATGAATTATCGAAAACGCGACCCATCACAGAGAAACTGAGAGATAAAATTACGGCAATTACGGAAAATCGCAATCTGCTATATCAAGATTGGGTGTATGTTGTTCCTCTAGGATAGAGTAAACATTAAAGTAGGTTGGGTAGAGCGTAAGCGAAACCCAACCGACTAAGCCCCTGGCGTTGGATGATGGAAAAATAAGGGGTCTTCCGTAGTTAGTGTGCTAAATTGTTAGTTTGATTTGCCAGAATATTGGACAGCAATAGCTTTAGCCATTTTTACCCGAATTTCAATTTGTCTTAAGGCAGTTAAAAGCTACAGTCCTTGTGTGGCAAACAAGACAAAATCGCTTTAGTTTATAGGAGATCATGATACCGTCTCTAAATGTAAGATGATAGGTGATCGAACTTGACTGAATGTAAACATTATTGGATTAAAAATTTAAGTTTAATTAAAATTAATTTAGAATCAATACAATTAACTGAAAAAACCAAAAAATGATTTTAAGGTTAAGCAAACGGACGAATTAAGTTAACTTGCTTGATTCGTCTCAACGTTTTTTAGGAGAAAGCCGATGATAAATTTTAAATCATTATTAACGAAGTTGATGGGCGGGAAGAGTCTCCCCAGAGGATTAGACAACACCGCCTCAGAATCAACCTTTATTGAAGATGATGATGCAGGACAACTAATTTCATCCGCTCAAGGTCCAATCGCAGTGCCAATGATTGACACAATTGAGGGTAGTTTGTTTAGTCCGGCAGATATCGATCTCTACCAACTTGAATCTGAACGTCAAGCATTTTTTAGGTTTAGTGTTGCTCAAAATCCCTTATTATCGGTATCATCTTTATCATCTTTGTCCTTATTTTTATTTGACGAAATGGGCAAAGGGCTAGCAGCAGGAATTGGAGAAGTTGGATTCAATTTCTCTGAAAACGAAACGTTCTATTTAGGTATAAGTGATGGTCTTAATCCACTGAATGATGCCGGAGAGGTGCTGTTATCACCAGAAGGAGAGGTAAATACAGGAACTTTGACAGGTTGGCAAGATCCGGGAATTGTAATTCCTATATTTACTCATTATAAAATAGCAATAGAAATCGAAACACAGGCGGTTTCTGAACCTTTGACAATTGAAGGTCAGGGTGTAGCTTAGGCAACAGTAAACATTTGACGCTTGTTATTATTTCTGAGTACAGCGGACAGAAATTATGTCCAGGTACTGATTGGCACGAAGACATTACTCTTTTCCCCGATACCATCGCGCCAGTTTTTCAGGAGAAACTCTCCAAAAATACCCCAAAATAATAAGCTGGTTAATTAGAGTGGTTTTGATGATACCTAACCGTTCCCATCGTCGTCCTGATGTCAGAACCGATTCTGAAACAATCGTAATCCGTCCCTGTGGTTGCAAGCGACGAATGAATTCAAAATCTTCCATAATTGGCAAATTGGGAAAACCACCTATATCATGGAAAACAGTCGCTTTTAAAAATATAGCTTGGTCGCCATAAGGCATCGAAAAAAAACGCGATCGCCAATTTACCAGTCGTTCAATGAGGCGCAAGCCAAACTGTTGAGAATCAATGCGTAATTCAAACGCCCCTGCAATGATTTGGGGTTCTTGCAGCGCTTGGCGGATTAAACGATCAAAATTGCCAGGTAAACGAGTATCGGCGTGGAGAAATAGGAGAATATCACCCGTCGCCCTCGCTGCACCCGCATTCATTTGACAGGCGCGACCGGGTGGGGTAGAAATAACCTGGACATTTCGCGATCGCGCCACACTGACGGTTTCATCTTGACTCCCCCCATCTACTACAATAACCTCCACATTGTCAGTATTAACCAGTCTATCTAAGACCGAACCAATTGTATTTGCTTCATTTAAAACGGGAATAATAACTGAAATTGTTTCGGTGTGCATTTCATAGATTAGAATTCATTCCTAATTTTCAATCAATTTCCACCCGAAAGCGAATCAATCCCACATTATTGGGAGCGGTGCTAGAAATATCGCCTAACTCGACAACCACAGCGCCATTGGGATTGTTGGTTTCATCACAAGGCGTTGAGACAGGATTGAGCGGCGGAAAAAATGTCCCCGAATCTTGATCCGATGCATTACTTTGGGGTGTCGGTGTCCCATCTTGATTTAACACAATTCCGCTCCCTTGTCTAAAACTATCTGAGATAAACGTTGTCCCTTGAGGAATCAGATCACAAACATCGACACCATTAACCACTGTGCCACCATTTGACAGGAAATAGATCGTATATTCCACAGTATCGCCACTTTCTAAACGTCTATCAGGACTAATCATCGGAACCCCTAAAAGCCCTCCCCCCGGTAGCTGAGACCAGCCAATCGCGTTATCATCCGGATCAGTGGGATCGTCTACAACCGTATCAAAGTTAATGCCTTCGATCACTTGTCCATCTCTCCTCACCTCAGTAATCCGTTTCACTAGAAGCAAGTGTGGTTCTCCAGCCAAAAATACCTCAGCACTGGCTTGATCATTACCAGGATTCGGATCATCTTGATCTAAAGCACTAATCACCGCCGTGTTGGTAACGGAACCGGGAATATCCCCAGTGGTATTAATCTGTAACATAGCCTCATTACCATTGGCTAGATTCCCCACTGACCAAATTCCGGTGCTGCGATTGTATGAACCTTGAGACGTTTCTGCCGATCTAAAGGTTATCTCAGGGGGTAAGGGTTCCGTCACCGCCACATCAGTCGCGTCATTCGTATCATTATTGGTCAGAGTAATGGTATACGTTATTTCGTCTCCCACATTGGTTTGGTTTGGGCGTGCGGTTTTGCTCAAGCCGAGGTCAACGAATTGCAAGGGAATCGTCACACTATCTTGGTCATCCTCGCCAGCAATGCTGTTTCCTGGGGTAGAATCTGGGTCAGGTCGATCTGAGGCTATAACTTGCGATCGATTTACGACGGTTTCAGTCGTGGTTAAGGTTGCCTGAATTTGCAACATGGCGCTACTTTCGTTATCCAGAGTGCCCACAGTCCAGACGCCCGTTTGGTTATCATAGCTTCCCTGGCTGGGTGTTGCTGAAACAAAGCTCAATCCGGCTGGTAAGGAGTCCCTAACTTGCACATCAGTTGTGGCGAGAGGTCCATCATTGGTTACGGTGATGGAGATGGTTACATTGTCCCCCGGTTCGGGATTATCAGGGGTTGTTGTTTTAGTTAGGCTCAAGTCGGCGGTTCGTTCGATGGGGGTTTGAACCGTATCGGTATTGTTATCCGGATTGGGATCAGTTACGTCATCTCCTATGGAGTTATTGGGTCCGAGGGGAACTGTGGCGGTATTGGTTAAGGTTCCGGAAGCCGTTCTCGAGAGAGTGCCGATTACCCTATAAGTAGCGGTAGCCTCCGGGTCGAGCGTGACGGTTGTATCAATCGCATTACCTGTACCATTTGCCGCACCGCAACTCCCTGTACCGTCAGTAATTGCACAAGTCCACCTGACATCAGTAATCGTGTCGGGAATATCATCCCTTACCGTTGCCCCCATGACATCATTGGGACCATTATTGGTTACAGTGATCTCGAAGTCAATCGTACCATTGGCAACCACTCGGTCTGAACGAATCCGTTTTTCAATTGCCAAGTCTGCTTCTGCAATGACAATAGCATCCGTAAAGGTAAAATCCCGAGACGGTAAAAATGCCCAAGTATCGATACCCCTAACATCGCCAAAACAAGTTTCTTCACTACTAGCATCAGAACAACCATAGCGATGAGCGCCATTACTGCTGTTGATTCCTTCTAGACCAACTCCATTGATTGAGGCATCTAGGGGATCAGGAGGAATGCCAGGTCCACTAAAACGGCTATCGTCATAGTAAACGGTAAAATCTGGACTGTTTTGACCATTCAGCCGTTCCAGGATAATCCCATTGGGACTCGCTTCCACATCTAAAAACGGAAAATGGACTTGAGCCGCAAACAGATTGATGCGAACCCGGAATCCCTGAGAACCGCCGGGTATGGGGTTATCATTCCCATCTAAACCATCCCAAACCACTTGATTTTCCCCTTCGGTCACTCGACCCGTGATGATTCTATCTCGGATTGAGCCGTCATCGTTTCCGAATATGCCATCGCCATTTAAGTCAATGACAACTCTGTAACTACCCGCCTGTGTCGCTGTGAACCGAAAGATACCACCACCCGGCGAGGCGGCTTGACCTCGCGTCCCCTCATCACCGATAAACCTAAAATTGCTCACTTCCCCAGGAGCCATCGGTTCTAGGGGGGTGTCTAGAATTCCGGGTTCAGGTCGATTAAAGAAAATTCTGTGGGTTCGGTCATCACCAGTATCGGGATTGCGTAATGGATTTTGGAAGTCAGGGGGTGGATCTAGGGGAACAGAAGAGAAGAATGGGTTGCCATTGGGTTGTCTAAATCCTTTATTGTTTGAGAAGAAGATAAATCCAAAGGGTTCTGTACCATTCAAGTCAATGCGGTAAACATAACCTGCTTCGGTCAAGATGTAGGCTTCGGAACTCAGGGGTACGTCTAAATCCCCCATATTCAGTGCCAGAAAATTGGCAAAGGCGCGACCTTTAATGGGTCTATCCTCGTCGGCTACGGTGACATCCCAAGCGATTACGAAGTTATCATTATCATCTTGTGGAGACCAATCCTCGTCGGCAGCAATAGGCTCTGGGTTGACTGTACTCGAAGGATCAGGACTAACAAAGTCAATTTGCCAAACCCCAGTTTGATCGACGTCCTCGATACAAGGGGTGTAACCCCCAGAAAAAAGAGTATTCGGTCCTATTTCTTCTTCTGCACGATTTTCAATCTTACCCGTGTCGTCGCAACTACCAGATGCACCACTGGGTTTTGTGTAATCAATCCTACCCCGACCGACGCCCACAGCACTGGAACCCAAGTAGAGTGTCTCACCTGCCTTAGCATAAACCAGAATCGTCGTTTGGCGCTGTATTGGTCCTGTATCCAGAGAGTCATTGCGATAGTCCAAAAACGGACGAAAGCCACCACTTGAGGTTAATTCGCGGCTTCCTTCAGCCTGAACTGGAGGAGTGCAAAGACTACAGATGCACCAGGAAAGGGCAAGGCTACTGATTACCCTACTAAAGAATTGAGTTTTCAGGTTATTCACAATCTACCATTTAAGTTTCAACAGTCATAAGAGGTGGCGCAGACAACGCCGACTAGGAACGGTAAATCTACCCCTAGCGTCGATTTGCAGGGGTAGAGAAAAGTTAACCGAACAGGGCAGACTTACACCGGGCAAAAGCCCGATAAATTCCTCGTATTCCTATGATTTCGCTCAATTCGCGCTAAAGCGCTAAAAATAACGCGATAGGGGCTAATCTAATCACACTTTGAGGGTAAAAAAATCAGTCTCTCGATAGATACAAAATATTCTCTTTCGGCAAAATAATAGGGTGTTCTCACCTGCCCAAATCCTCGGGACGGTCAATATCATGGAGTATGGGCAGAGATGCGATCGCTAATCCTAAGCGCTCGGCAATCTCTACGGTTTGTTGTCTGACTTGCGAGGTTCCCCAATGAATTCCCACGAAGAGTTCAGGAATTAACCGCCGCAAACCAATCAGATAATATCCCCCATCTTGGGCAGGTCCTAATACTAAATCCTGCGTTTCCAGCCATTTAAATGCCTCAGCCATTATTTGAGGGTTTAAATCGGGGCAATCTGTACCAATAATCACCACACCTGTCATTCCCGCCGCAAACGATTTCTCAAATGCCGATACCATGCGCTCGCCTAAATCTCCCTCACTTTGTTGAGAGTAAATCACATCAGCACCTAACCAAGCTTGCATTAGTTGTTGATTCCCCCCAGCAAAATGAATTTCTACAGATACAGGATGAAATGCTTGCAGTTTTTTGGCTTTAGCCAGGGTATTTTCTGTCATCTGGCGTTGCAGTTTCGCCGCACCTTCCTCCCCCAGAGCGGGAATCATACGTGTTTTGGTTTTTCCTGGTTCGGGATAGCGGGTGAAAATAATTAGAGATTCTTTTACAGTAGCTGGAGTCATTCGATTAATCTAAATAGGGTCTGCTGAATAAGTTTTATGGTGAGGGGAGGGAACAGGGAACAGGGAACAGGGAACAGGAAAATCCTTATCCAGCAAGCCTTTGACCAAATTCAATAACTTTTCCTGATCACCATAACTCCTGGAGAGCCAGAGTTTATTGAATTTAGAGACATGGTATAGTGATTCAGTCAACATCAGATTCGTGAGCTTCTTCCCAAATCTCCCAGCCTTCTTTAATCAAATAAAACACGATAATAAATCCAGCAAACGGATCAGCTTGCCAAAAGCCAAACCAGTAATTTCCTGCTAACCCTAAAAATAATGCCACTGAAAGAAAGGAACAGACTAAGGTTTCTTTGGCATCGGCAATCAATGCCCGACTATTGAGTTGTTTGCCAACTTTGTTTTTTTGCCATGCCAACAGAGGCATAATAATCAACGAAAGGATAGCGAGAATAATCCCCAGCAATGATGGCTCTGGGGCGTCTTGGTTAATTAACTTTCTCAGCGACTCAAATCCAATATATCCAGCCATCAAGAAAAATGTAATTGCCACAAACTGGGTAGCTTGTCGTTCAATTTTGGCTTCAGCTTCCGGTGTTAGCTTTTGATGCTGGCTGAGACGCCAAATTAAAATACATCCTGATAAGGATTCAACAATACTATCGAGTCCAAATCCAATTAATGCAATACTATTATTAATCGCGCCTAAAACAATAGAAAAAATGGCTTCAAGAATGTTATAGCCAACGGTAAAATATTCTAAATAAAGTCCTTTTTTATAAAGCTTACTCATTAAGAAATACCTCAGCAGGATTGGTGGGGTTAGTTGATAGGTTCGATACAAGATATGATTAATAACATTTTTCCCTGTATGCCAGGTTGGGATTAGGGCGGGTTTCGTTGTGCAGTTTGAGGTTGGTTAACTCATTTTAACCCTAAACCCGATCCTACATCTTTGGCGTGCGATCGCGCCGGAAAATCCGGTTGGTTTTGTTGTCCGGTTTTCGGTTAATCTATCAATCTGGTATTGTGGCATAAAATCCCCTGTAGGGGCGGGTTTAGGACTAAAATTAACCGAGAAACCAATAATGTTTCTACAAAACCCGCCCTTCCCCACCTTCATGAAGAGTCCCCTACAGGTAGCAACTGTGCCTGAAAGAAAGCGTAAATTCTGCCCTAATTTTTGCCGAACTTAAACCTTAACCTTGGCACTCATGTCTAACATGCGCTGAATCGGTTGTAACGCCGCAATCCGAATGTGTTCGGGTAACGTAATTTCCGGCTGGCGCTGCTTCATCGCTAGATAAAGTTTTTCCAGCGTATTTAACCGCATGTAGGGACATTCATTGCAGTTACAATTATTCGTGGCAGGCGCTGGAATAAAGCGCTTATCGGGCATTTGCTTTTGCATTTGGTGAATAATTCCCGGTTCTGTCGCCACAATAAACTTGGAACGGGGACTGGTTTGCGAATACTTTAATAGCGCAGTGGTTGAGCCAATATAGCTGGCGTGACGTAATACTGGAGGTTCGCATTCGGGATGAGCAATTACCTCGGCATCAGGATGTTCAATCTGGAGTTGAACAATTCTTTTTTCTGAGAAGGTTTCGTGAACAATACAGCTTCCTTGCCACAGGAGTAAATCCCGACCCGTCTGCTGCATTACATAGCGTCCTAAATTCCGATCTGGGGCAAAAATAATCGGTTGATCTGGGGGAATTTGCTGGACAATATCGACGGCGTTGGAACTGGTGCAAATAATGTCGCTCATCGCCTTAATTTCGGCGGAGCAGTTGATATAAGAGATGACCAAATGGTCAGGGTGTTCTGCCTTAAACTGGGCAAATGCATCCGGGGGACAACTATCAGCCAGAGAGCAACCTGCCTCTAAATCGGGTAGAAGAACAAGTTTGTCAGGATTGAGAATTTTGGCAGTTTCTGCCATGAAATGAACACCCGCGAAGACAATAACATCTGCATCTGTATCAGCAGCTTGGCGGGAAAGTCCTAAAGAATCGCCAATATAATCGGCAATATCCTGAATATCTGGGTCTTGGTAGTAGTGGGCAAGGATAACGGCGTTGAGTTCCCGCTTGAGGGTGTCAATGGCGTCAAATAGGTCATCAGGGATTGACCCAAAGGGTTGTTTCGTTTGAGGCAGTACGGTTGTAAACAATGTTGTAAATTACCCGGAATATATACCTTCCAAATTAATTATAGTGAATTTTACCAAAAATAGCAGGGGTGATGTCATTCTTTCTTGACTAATTGGTCATTTGTCCTTTGTCCTTTGTCATTCGTCGGGGGATTGCGCTGTGGCGACTAATTGGGCAAACTCCTGTAATGCCTCCCCATATTGCTCTCCAGCCACCCAGAACAAGTCATTATGACCTGCACCCTCTACCCAGAAGGAGCGTTTCGGTTCAGGGGCGGCGGCAAAGAGGTGTTTTCCGTGGGAGAGGGAAATCGTTTCATCGGCGGTTCCATGGATGACTAAGACGGGACAGTTTACCTGGCTAATCTTGTCCAGGTTGGGAAATTTATCAAACGGTAAAATCGGGATGGGTAGCACGACGCGAAAGGCTGAGGTGAACGAACTTTCGAGGATTAAACCTGCCAACGGGTGACGGGCGGCTAAATCTACGGCTGAACCGCCGCCAACAGAACGCCCATAGGCGATAATCTGTTCGGGTGGTACTCCCAGTTGCTCTTTTAAATAGGTAAAGGCGGTGTCACTATCGCGATAGGCATTACGTTCAGAGGGACTTCCCTGACTCGTGCCATAGCCGCGATAATCATAGGCAAAGACGCTAAATCCGAGACTGTGCAAATGGTGCAGCAGGGGCTGAATCTCGCCTATGTCTTCGGCATTCCCGTGAATGTAGAGGATAGTATAGGTAGCTGTCGGATTGGGCAAGTAAACGGCGGAAATCTGGAGATCATCAGCCGTCGTCAACTTGAGAATGTCAGGGGTGTCTGGGTAGCTGGAGGGGCGAGGTAGGAATATCATCCGATCTGCCATAAAGAAGACGTATACGGCAAAGAAGACGTAGATAAAAATTAGCGATCGCACCAGTCGTTTCCAGCTAAACTCACCTAAGAGCCGTCGTTTGAGAGTTTCTTGATCCATAGCGTTGATTAGGGCGCGATCAGAAGTTGTACACTTAGCTTTGCTGCTTTCTTGAGGACATGACATGGCTTTAGAGTATCCAGAAGACTTAAAGTATCTAGACAGCCACGAGTATGTACGACTCGATGGGGAAATTGCCACCATTGGGATTAGTGCCTTTGCCATCGATCAGTTAGGTGATATTGTGTTCATCGAACTGCCTGATGTAAATAGTGCTTTAGAAAAAGGGGAAACCTTTGGCACGATTGAATCGGTGAAAGCCGTTGAGGATATGTATGCCCCGGTTACGGGAACGGTGATTGAACGCAACGATGCGATCGTGGAATCGCCCGAACAGATTGCTGAAGATCCTTACGGTGAAGGGTGGTTTCTGAAAGTGCGAGTCAATGATGCCGATGAATTGGAAGACACGTTGTCGGCGGCTGAATATCAGGCTCAGGTTGAGGGAGAGGAGTAAGCAGGGGGAGCAATGTAGAGACGTAGCATGCTACGTCTGGGAGCAGAGGGAGCAGGGGGAGCTGGGGGAGCTGGGGGAGCAGAGGGAGCAATGTAGAGACGTAGCATGCTACGTCTGGAAGCAGGGGAAGCTGGGGAAGAGAATTAACAAATGACGAATGACGAATGACAAATAACAAATGACCAATAACAGCACAATTGTGAATGGTTTGTTAAAAAATAATAAGGAGTCGCGCTGACTCTAGCGGCTTGATGCACCAAAATCCTTGAATCAATCGGTTTGATATGGCTAACTCAAATGTCTCAGTTAATCCAGACACAACCCTCAATGGCTTCTCCAGTGATTCTCAGCCCACTCTTTCTGCGGCGGCGGATCATCTCATCTCAACCGATTCTTTTACTAAACGGCATATTGGTGTCAATGCTGAAGATGTAGCGCAAATGCTGGATGTTTTGGGTTACTCCAGCCTGGATGAATTGATTGATGTCGCGGTTCCCTCCACCATTCGGTTAAATCATCCCCTAAACTTACCCCCCGCCCAAAGTGAAAAAGCTGCCCTTGCCCACCTTCGGGACATTGCCTCAAAAAATCAGGTGTTTCGCTCGTTCATTGGTATGGGGTATCACGACTGTATCACCCCACCTGTGATCCAGCGGAATATTCTGGAAAATCCGGGTTGGTATACCGCCTACACCCCCTATCAAGCCGAAATTGCTCAAGGGCGACTGGAGGCGTTGCTGAACTTTCAAACCCTAATTATTGATTTAACGGGTTTAGATATCGCCAATTCGTCGTTATTGGATGAGGGAACAGCAGCGGCGGAAGCGATGAGTATGAGTTATGGCTTGTGCAAAACCAAAGCCAATGCCTTCTTTGTATCCCAGGATTGCCATCCGCAAACGATTCAGGTGGTGCAAACCCGGGCGCAACCCTTGGGAATTGAGATTATTGTTGGGAATCATCAGACGTTTGACTTTGAGTCGCCAATTTTTGGCGCATTACTGCAATATCCGGCTACCGATGGCACGATTTACGATTATCGGGAGTTTGTTAACCAGGTACATGAAGTGGGGGGTTTAGTTACCGTCGCGGCTGATCCGTTAAGTCTCACCCTGCTTACACCCCCAGGTGAATTCGGTGCAGATATTGCTGTAGGAACGACGCAACGGTTTGGTGTACCCCTGGGATACGGTGGACCCCATGCGGCATATTTTGCCACCCGTGAGGCGTATAAACGTCAGGTTCCGGGGCGAATTGTGGGGGTGTCTAAGGATGCCCAAGGCAAACCCGCTTTGCGCCTTGCCCTGCAAACTCGGGAACAGCATATCCGGCGGGATAAAGCCACGAGTAATATTTGTACCGCCCAAGTCTTGCTGGCGGTGATTGCTAGTATGTATGCGGTTTATCATGGATCGGAGGGACTTAAGCAAATTGCCCAGCGTGTCCATCGGTTAACGGTGATCTTGGCAGCCGGGTTAGAACGCTTGGGTTATAACATTAGTTCACAACCGTTCTTTGATACGGTGCGGGTGGAGTTCGATAGCCAGGAAATCGGCGATATTCTCAAAGCGGCGCAAGCCAAGGGGATGAATCTACGGGTGTTGGATGAGAGTGCGATCGCGATTACCTTGGATGAAGTGACAACGTTCCAAGATGTGGTGACTCTCCTGGATATTTTTGGATCAGTTGGCGTTGAGGGGATTGATTCCCTACCGTTTCCCGTAGACTCCCTGCTAAAACGAGAGATTAAGGGGTTTGAACCGCCTTTTGCCCGCACCAGTGCTTATCTGACTGACCCCGTTTTTCACCGTTATCATTCAGAAACTGAGTTATTGCGCTATCTTCATCGTCTCCAAGCCAAGGATTTATCCCTGACAACTTCGATGATTCCCTTGGGTTCCTGTACGATGAAACTCAATGGCACTGCTGAGATGATGCCGATTACTTGGGCGGAATTTAGCCAGATTCATCCCTTCGCCCCCTTGTCTCAAACTCAGGGCTATCAGCTTTTATTCCAGCAGCTTGAGGCGTGGTTGGCAGAAATTACTGGATTTGCCGGGATTTCCTTACAACCCAATGCGGGGGCGCAAGGAGAATATGCGGGATTACTGGTGATTCGGCAGTATCATGAACATCGGGGTGAGGGACATCGCCAGATTTGTTTGATTCCCCAATCTGCCCACGGGACTAATCCGGCGAGTGCGGTTATGGCAGGATTAAAGGTGGTTGCTGTTACCTGTGATGACCAAGGAAATATTGATTTGGCGGATTTGAAGGCAAAGGCAGAAAAGCACAGCCAGAATTTAGCCGCGTTGATGGTGACATATCCGTCTACCCATGGCGTTTTTGAGGAAGACATTCGCGAAATTTGCGATACGATTCATGCTCATGGTGGACAGGTGTATCTGGATGGGGCGAATATGAATGCCCAAGTGGGATTGTGTCGCCCTGGGGATTATGGGGCAGATGTTTGTCATTTAAATTTACACAAAACTTTTTGTATTCCCCATGGAGGCGGGGGTCCGGGGATGGGACCGATTGGGGTACAGTCTCATTTAATGCCATTTTTGCCGGATGTGTCCTTTGTGAAAGGTTATGGAACAGTACCCAATAACGACTCCGTTGGCGTTGTGGCGTCAGCCCCTTGGGGAAGTGCCAGTATTTTACCGATTTCTTGGATGTATATCGCGTTAATGGGGGCAGATGGGTTAACCCAAGCGACGAAGGTGGCGATTCTGAATGCGAATTATATTGCCCATCGCTTAGCGCCTTATTATCCGATTCTGTATCAAGGGAAATCGGGTTTGGTAGCGCATGAATGTATTTTAGATTTGCGGGGCTTGAAAAAGTCTGCCGGGATTGAAGTTGATGATATTGCCAAGCGGCTAATGGATTATGGATTCCATGCGCCAACGGTTTCTTGGCCCGTTGCGGGGACAATGATGGTGGAACCCACCGAAAGTGAGTCGAAGGAAGAGTTGGATCGGTTCTGTGATGCGATGATTGGGATTCGCCAAGAGGTTAAGGCGATTGAATCTGGGGAAGTTGATCAGGAGAATAATCTGCTGAAAAATGCCCCCCATACGGCAGAGGTGTTAATTGCTGGGGAATGGAATCGCCCCTATTCTCGCGAACAAGCGGCTTATCCGGCACCGTGGACAAAGGAACACAAGTTCTGGACAGCAGTAGGGCGGATTAACAATGCCTTTGGCGATCGCAATCTGGTTTGTTCTTGTGTGGGTATGGAAGCATATCGCTCTATTGTCACTCTGGGAAAAGAACCATAAAAGCTGATTGCTGAAAGCCATGATTGCCAAGTATTTGGGCGTTGAGAAACTGATAGAAACTCATGTTTTAGGCAGAAATTGCCAAACTCTATCATCGTAAGGGTTTCAGGCCTCGCTATTCCGAAAGTGACATAAGAGCGATATGTTGGAAATGTAATCGAGAAAAAGGCGATAACAATAACTTTGAAGCTGAACACACCTTGAATTTTGTTCGTGATTTAGCCAAAGAAGCGCTCAATAGATATAAGCTCTTGTGATTAGGACGCATCATTTGGTAGAGACGTTGCATGCAACGTCTCTACCACAGTTCGTTTGTCCTAATCGATGTGTCTACTGCTATACATCTAGACGGGGGGAACTTTAGCTATAAAAAATGACCCATGACCCTTGTCTGTGATTTATATTACATTTTTAAACAAAAAGAATCACTAATACCTTTAAGGATTGATCACTTAGAGTGATCGCCAAATCTTCGATATTAAAGTTTTGATAAAGAATTAAGGTCAAATTAACTCTGTAGAGGGGTAACGGACGATCAGATTGAAGCGTAACCTTGATCAGGGTAGTTCTATTATTTTTTGTTGAGTCGATAAAGAGGTTCTTAACTAAACGACAATGTTACAAACTGCTATGTTTAGCGTACAAAGCCGAGGGATGTCAGAGTTTATTCAGTCAGAATTTCTCCAAGCGTTGCCACCCCGACAAGCCACTCCCAACTTGACTCTGACCCGTGTCCCTATCGATCCAACCGTATCATTTGAATTATGGACACCCAAATGGACACCTAGACTACGCGAGTTTAGTCCTGTAGAACTTAATCTGCTAGAGTGCGATCGCTCGCGTGTCAATCGGATTCTATCCAAGTTAACGTGGTTAATGGGCGCTATCTGTGTGCCAGAAGATGAGTTTGGAGTCGGAGACTGTCAACCCATCTATGACTGGGATGCAGTTCTGGAATTTGTGACTCGTGAAGGTCGCTGTGTTAATCCAATTGTGACGCGGGTTGGGTTCAATCCCCAAACGATTATCCCCATTTATGATCGAAATCGCAAACAAGAGGGCATTATTCCGCCTCAAGCCTGGGAAATTTCACCGCCCCACTGGTCAATTATTTTTGATGACCTGATTCCAGGTGAAGACGGTTTTCAACTTAAACAAAGCGGCGATTGGATATCTGTGGAAATTTGGACGGGTAAACCTATACGTCGAGAAGTTAGAAGTGGCAAGTTTTATACCGAATATCATGATCTCTACGCCACGAGTCGGTTAGCCAAATTCTAAAGTAACCCCCTTTTGCCAGGGCGATTAAAATCGCTGCTACACAAACAAAGTCCGCCTACGCGGACTGGGTTATAACGGCGGTAGCGTTCCCCAGATTTGGTATTGTTTTCAATAACACTAGAATCCCCTGTTCCCTGTTACACACCGAGCGAAGCCGAGGTGTTCCCTGTTCCCTGTTCCCTATTCCCTCTTTTAACAAGAACGTAGCCGCGTCAGCAAAACCACAATTTCATCAATTGCCTCACGGATGGTACTCACTGATTGATTGGATTGATTCACCATAATACTAAACACCAACGGCTGATAATCGGGAACCTCCACATAACCAGAAAGTGCTGACACGCCCGTCATGGTTCCGGTTTTGGCATACACTCGACCTTGGGCTGGGGTATTCTGAAAGCGCTGTCGTAGTGTTCCTTCTACCCCAGCCACGGCTAAGGAATCGCGATAGGATTGTGCCATCGGAGTTTGTGCGATCGCCTGTAAGGTTTGTACAATAGCCGTGGGACTTACTAGATTGTGGCGAGACAATCCTGAACCATCAGCAAGGACATAGGATTCCGGTTCAACCCCTAATTCTGCTAAACTCGCTCTAATCTGTTCCCGTCCAGCTTTAGCCGTTGACTCATCCGCCTCTTTGTCAGTCACACCTAGCGATCGCAATAAGGCTTCGGCATAAAGATTATTACTTTGCTGATTGGTTTCAGCAATCAATTCACTCAGGGGAGGAGAGTCTACCGCCGCTAATTCAGTGTCTTCTTGAAAATTCGGTTCAGTCGTCACCAACCCTCGTTCAACCTGAATTCCAGAATCCGCTAACGCCCGACGGAAATGCTGGAGAAAATAGTCCGCCGGATCAGGAATTGCCACCGCCGTTAACCAAAGTCCTGCATCCGCCGCTAATTGACCGCGAATTCGCAATAAAGGTTTACCCAGCACCCCAGAAATATTAATCGATTCCGGTGATTCGGCGTCAGTAGTAACAGTTTCATTTTCAATCTGCCATTGGTTTTCCGCAATGGGATCAGCCCAAGTAATATTGAGGGGTTGTCCGACGTTTTGAGGAGTTAAGGTTAGTAAGACCGCATTTTCATTGAGGATTAAACTATTGACAGCAGTCCCATAATAAAATTGAATATCTGACCATTCCCAGGTTGGGTTAACCTTAGGTTCACTAAAATACCGATCTTCGACAATCAGTTGATCCACCCGCCGAATTCCCTGACGCCGAAGCTGTTGGGCTAAGTCTTTTAACTGATCTGTACTTAAACTGGGATCACCTCGCCCAATGACTCGTAATTGGGTGATCGTTCCATTTAAAGGGGTGCCATAAACAGAAGTGCGAATGCGAAAATCAGCACCGAGTTGGGATAAAGCGGCGGCTGTGGTGAATAATTTGAGATTAGAGGCGGGGATAAAATAGCGATCGCGTTCACGACTATATAGGGGTGTGTCTGAGAATAGGGGTTGGATCAGGATACCCCAACGGGCATAATCAAATTCAGGACGATTTGCGATCGCGTCGATGGAAGCTTTGAGATCCGCCGGACAAATTGTCGGCGCTGTATCCGGGGAGGGTTCAACCGTTGTCGGCGCATCCGTTTGAGCCGTAACTAGGGTGGGTTGGGTGACGAGTTGCGCTTCAAGTAACAACAGCAACAGCAGTAACACTTGTTTGGGATTAAACCTAGAGCCGTAAGGACGTTGATTGCGTTTGAACGAGAAAAGGGAATTGAGCATAGGGAAAGGTTTTGGCTACCTCTGATACTGTACAGGGAATCAGTACAGGTTTGGAAGCTGTAGGGGCGTAAACCCTTACGTCCCTTTGAACTGTAAAATCTATTCCACCCTTTTAGATCGGTCACACTATAACATGGAAAAAACCATTAATCTAAGATCATTTCACTGATGCATACAAACTGGGTAATCAGGGCAAATCTGTTACCCCCGGATCATAGCTTAACTGACTTAAAAACCTTGTTAATTACCCCCGATGATGGATTGAGTAAACCAAAAACCAGGGTGACGCTCCTCTGTCGCCTTATACTAAAGATTAACCTTCATGACGGGATTATGGACTATGGTATTGCAATCCCTAAGCCATTCCATTTTGAAGATTTCAGGAAAAATACCGCTTCGCGTTATTTTGGTTGTCCCCTTTGTCCTGCAAATTTTTACAGCCGTCGGGCTTGTTGGCTATCTTTCCTTTAAAAATGGTCAAAAGGCAGTAGAAGATCTCGCCGGACAGTTGCAAGAGGAAATTAGCGATCGCATTGAGCAAAAACTCGCCAACTACTTTACCATTCCCAGCCTAATCAATCAAATTACAGCCCGGGCAATTCGCAGCAATTTATTACGTTTAGACAACCAAGCGTCCCTAGAACATTACTTTTGGAACCAAGTTCAAGTTTTTGATACAGTTAGCTACATTTACTTTGGCAATGAACAAGGCGGATTGGCGTCAGCGGGTCGCCTAGATGATGGTAGTTTGATTATTGAAGCTACTGATAATTTCGTCGCTGGGGACTACAAAATTTACTCAACCAATCATCAAGGTCAGCGTTTAGAACTGATTAGCATTCAGGATCACCACGACACCAGAGTTCGACCCTGGTATAAAAATGCTGTGCAAGCGGGTCAGCCAATCTGGGGAGAAATCTACGCTTATGCGGCTTATCCAACCTTGGGAATTCCCTTTGTTGAACCCTTTTACGACCAGACTGGAAAAGTTCAAGGTGTTTTGTCTGTTGATTTAAACATTTCCCATGTTAGCGAGTTCTTGCGCCGTCTAGAAATTGGTCGTTCTGGTGAAACCTTTATTATGGAACGTTCTGGACTGTTAGTGGCAAGTTCGACCGCCAAAACACCCTTTAAAAAAACGGATAAAGAGATCACGCGATTACGAGCAAGGGAATCAAATGAACCCTTAATCCGTTCGACTGCCCACTATTTAATCGACTACTTTGGTAATTTAAACCAGATTAGTCATAGTCAACAACTTGACTTTCGGCTTGAAGGTCGGCGACACTTTGTTCAAGTCCACCCCTTTCAAGACGAATTTGGTTTAGATTGGCTGATTGTTGTCGTAGTTCCAGAAGCTGATTTCATGGAACAAATTTATGCCAATACTCGCACAACCCTATTACTCTGTATCGCTGCATTACTCGTAGCCACCTCAGCCGGATTGTTAACCAGTCGTTGGATTGCCCAACCCATTATGCAACTCAAAGCCGCAGCTACGGCGTTGTCAGAAGAGAAATTTGACCAGACTGTAAACCTAGACCGTTCTGATGAGGTGGGAGTGCTGGCGAAAGCGTTTAATCGCATGGCGCTTCAGTTACAAGAATCCTTTGTGGCTTTAGAGCATAAAAATACTGAATTACAGCATCTCGACCAACTCAAAGACGAATTTTTAGCCAATACATCCCACGAACTCCGCACACCCCTAAATGGCATTATTGGCATTGCTGAATCTTTAATAGACGGCGCAGCCGGACAATTACCAACGAAAGCCCAAGAAAATCTCGCCATGATTGCCTCAAGTGGTAGACGATTGTCCAATCTGGTTAATGATATTTTGGATTTCTCGAAACTCAAACATCACAACCTAGAATTACAAATTAAGCCCGTCGGCTTGCGAGCCATCGTTGATGTTGTATTAAATACGTCTCAGCCACTGATTAGCAAAAAACCTTTACAGTTAATTAATTCAGTTCCTCCTGATTTTCCATTGGTTCATGCCGATGAAAATCGGTTACAACAGATTTTTTACAACTTAATTGGCAATGCTATCAAGTTTACAGAACAAGGGACAATAGAGGTGTCAGCACAGGTTAAAAACCGCGATTCTCTGAGTATGAACATTGACAATACTCCAGCAGAATCCCAACAGGCTACCATTATCGTCGCTGACACGGGTATTGGGATACCAGAGAATAAATTAGAGAAAATTTTTGAATCATTTGAACAAGCCGATGGCTCGACCAGTCGCAAATACGGCGGTACGGGTTTAGGTTTAGCCGTAACTAAAAAATTAGTGGAGTTGCAAGGGGGAACAATTCGGGTGACATCCACAGTGGGTGTAGGTTCACAGTTTCGCTTTTCCTTACCGCTTTCCACTCAGCCAAGGCAGGATGTTTCTCCAGCCTCACAGTCTCCAGTCCTAGTTCAATATCCATTGATTGATGAAGACGAAGACGACCTAACTCCGTTAGAAACTCAAGTCTGTTCACTAGAATCGTTTAAAATTCTGGTGGTTGATGATGAACCAATTAATCTTAAGGTTTTAGAGAATCAACTCTCTTTAGCCAACTATTCCTTGATGTACGCGACCAATGGTTTAGAGTCTTTAGAAATTATTGAGAGTGGGTTTAAACCAGATTTAATTCTATTAGATGTGATGATGCCCAGGATGACTGGGTATGAAGTATGTCAGAGGCTTAGAGTCAATTTTTTGGCGAGTGAATTACCGATTGTGATGTTAACGGCAAAAAATAGACCGACTGATTTAGTAGAAGGTTTTATGTCCGGTGCTAATGATTATTTAATCAAACCGTTTTCTAAATCAGAATTACTCGCGAGAATCAAAACCCATATTCGTTTAACTCAGATTAACAAAGCCTATGGTCGGTTTGTTCCCCATGACTTTCTCCGCTTTCTGGGTCATGAAAGTATTGTGGATGTCCAATTAGGAGATCACATTCAGAAAGAAATGACCATTATGTTCTCTGATATTCGCTCATTTACCAGCCTATCAGAAGCCATGTCTCCCCAGGAGAACTTTAACTTCATTAATGATTATTTGAGTCGAGTCAGTCCAGTGATTCGAGAAAACCGTGGCTTTATTGATAAATACATTGGCGATGCGGTTATGGCACTTTTCCCAGAATCAGCAGATGATGCGGTTCGGGGTGCGATTGCGATGCAACACCAAGTTACCCGCTACAATGAGTATCGGCAGCAACAGGGTGATGTTCCAATTGCCATTGGTATTGGCTTACACACTGGAAGTTTAATGCTGGGGACGATTGGCGAACGGGAACGGATGGAAAGTACTGTGATAGCGGATGCTGTCAATCTGGCATCTCGTTTGGAAGGGTTGACCAAGGTTTATGGTGCGAATATTCTGGTTAGTGGACAAACCTTATTTAAACTGGAAGACTTTCAAAACTACAACTATCGATTCCTAGAGCGGGTTACTGTAGAGGGAAGAAAATTAGCCGTAGCCGTTTTTGAAGTCTTTGATGGAGATTCTCCGAATAGTCAGCGTTTAAAGAGACAAACAAAAACCTTATTTGAACAAGGTGTTCTACTTTTTTATCAACAAAGATTTGCAGAGGCAAAACGTATTTTTCAGGAAATCGTGACAATTAATCCTCAGGACAAAGCGGCTGTTTTTTATCTAAATAAGAGTTTACCTGGCTTTCTCACAAAGATATGAAAAAAGGGGTCAAAATATACCAAACTATAGAATATTTTGACCCCAACCTCAACAGAGGCTATCCCGACATAATTCAATTTTAAATACGATCACACTTGACTCAAGGCTTGCTGTAAACGGGATTTATCTTGTTCTTTCTGGTGTAATAATACCCAAGACTCCATTAGATCAGGACCATGGACATCACCCGTAAGTCCAGCCCGCAGCGATCGCATGACTAAGCCTTTCTTAACTTTTTGCTGTTTTGTCACCTGTTTGATGATTTGTCCTGCGGTTTCTGGACTGAATTCCGGCGTATTGTCTAATGCGTCCAAAACTGCGTTCAGTACATCTGTAGCCCCTTCTTTTTTAAGTTGCTCAATTGCATCTGGGGTCAACTCAACCGAGTCGGTAAAGAACATCCGCGTCATCTCCACCGCATCCGGTAAGCGGGTCAGACTCGGACCAATCACAGCCGCTAATCGTTCTAACCAAGGGCGATTATTTTCAGGGTCAATCTCATACCCAGCTTCTTGCCAATAGGGAATCAGTAACTCGACTAATTCTGATGGTGATTTTTTGTGCAGATATTGACTATTCAGCCAATCCAGTTTATCCCAGTCAAATTTTGCTCCCGCTTTATTCACCCGATCAAAACTAAACGCTTGGGCGGCTTCGTCTAGAGTGAAAATTTCCTGGGTTGACTCCGGTGGCGACCAACCCAATAGTGTCATATAATTTGCCATGGCTTCTGGTACAAACCCCATATTCTGAAACTCAGAAATCGAGGTTACGCCATCGCGTTTAGACAGTTTTTGTCCCTGGGGATTCAGAATCAAAGGCGTGTGAGAAAATTCCGGTACGCTTGCGCCGAGGGCTTCATAGAGTAATATCTGTTTGGCAGTATTGGCAATGTGGTCTTCCCCTCGGATGACATGGGTAATTTTCATATCTATGTCATCAACCACTACCGCTAGATTGTAGAGAGGCTGACCAATTTCACCTTGGGATGCAGCCCGGGCAATTACCATATCCCCCCCTAAATCACTCCCTTTCCAGGTGAGTTTACCGCGCACCAGGTCATTCCAGACAATCTGGCGATTATCGTCAATCTTAAACCGAATCACGGGTTGCCGTCCCTCGGCTTCAAAGGCGCTGCGTTGTTCGGGGGTGAGATTGCGGTGACGGTTATCGTAGCGAGGGGCTTCTTTGCGGGCTTTTTGGGCGTCTCGGAGTGCCTTGAGTTCGTCTTCTGTGGTGTAACAGTAATAGGCTAACCCGTTATCTAAAAGGGTTTGAATGGTGTGGTGATAAAGGTCAAACCGTTTCGATTGAAAAACTGGTCCTTCATCCCAGTTGAGTCCTAACCAGGTGAGTCCATCCAATATATTCTGAGTATATTCAGGACGCGATCGCGTCTGGTCGGTATCTTCGATGCGTAGAATAAACTGACCCCCGTGGTGTCGGGCGAATAACCAGTTAAATACGGCGGTTCTGGCGGTACCGATGTGTAAATTTCCGGTGGGAGACGGTGCAATGCGGACTCTAACAGTCACAAGATCAATCTCTGGTGGTAGGGTTGGCTAATGTACTTTCCAGCTATCTATTGTAGCGTAGAGCGGCGTTAAGTTGTCGGTCACTCTTGTGTCACCCAAAACCGCTGATACCGATAAAGGAAAGCTAGTCAGTCAACAATACATCATTAATAATTTTAGCTTTAATTCTCATGTAGGGGCGACCCGCTTGCCTAAATTAACAACTGTGTCCACTCAAGTTACTCGGGTCGCCCTTTACTCAACCCCCTAGGTCAGAACCTGTTTTGTTCAAGTTATAGTCGATTAAGTAGGTTGGTGGAAATAAACTCAACCATGTTAAGTTATGTTAACAAGCCTCAAACCCTTACAAATGACGAATGACGAATGACGAATGACGATCCCCACCGTTAACTTTAATTGTCCCCACCTACTTATGTCGTTGCGGTAAGACGAAAATCAGCAATAATCGGTAACTCAAATAATGTTTTCTCCAACAATCGCTTTGAGAAAAATAAAATCTCTAGGTTTTCAATTTTTCCAGTAGAGGGATTGAGACGAGCGATAATGCCATAATCAATTTCCTCTGAATCTTGTTCGGGATAGGGTAGACATTGATTAATGTAGAGGATATCTCCCTGGCGGTCATATTCAAAACTTAATTTGGCGTCCATATTACGTCTCCTTGAGTTACCTTCCGAGCCATATAGGTGGTTACATGAGGTCGGCAAAAATTCTAGGATGCAAGACGGTTATAGTGTAAAAACCTTACACTTGTTGGGTCAGAAAATGGATTGAAACCCCTATCTGGTCTACCCTACACACTTATACAGCAAGCCCTATTTAGCTTTCCGTCTTAACAGAGTTCAGCATGAAGCGAGTAGGTATCACCTTATGTTCCAGAACTATCTAAATTTTTCAGCATTTTACGGGACTGACGGGGCTCGAACCCGCAACTTCCGCCGTGACAGGGCGGTGCTCTAACCAATTGAACTACAGTCCCAATTTCCGAGCCGAATACCATTGTTGCGAAGATCTCTGGATTTGTCAAGTCAGTTCCGAAAAAAATTTTTTCTTGGGGTTAGAGAGGGGGTGTAGGGGAAGCAGGGGAAGCAGGGGAAGCAGGGGGAGCAGTGGAAGCAGGGGAAGCAGGGAGATATGACGAATGACAAATGACGAATGACAAATGACGAATGACAAATGACGAATGACAAATGACCAATTGCAGAAACAAATTCTGCCAAAAATGTTTCAACAACGGTAAGTTAACCCGAACCCCTAATTCATGCCTAGAGGTTTCAACGTCTCTATCTCTCCATCCATTCTCCTTGCCTTCTGTGGTAGCCTGATTACCACCGAGGCTACTGCATTCCCCGATATCCAAAGCCATTGGGCAAAGGATTGCATTAACCAGATGGCATCTCGAAACCTAGTCACGGGTTACCCGGATGGCACGTTTCGCCCCAATGGTTCGATTACCAGGGCAGAATTTGCGGTGTTGATGCTGAATGCGTTTCCCGACGCCGAAGTTAAACGCAGTGGGATTACGTTTACCGATGTGCCACAGCGTCACTGGGCATATCGGGCAATTCAAGACGCTTATCAACGGGAATTTTTCGCGGGTTATCCAGGGCGGATTTTTCAACCCAGTCAACCGATTCCCCGTGTGCAGGCGATTGGGGTTTTGGCGGGGGCGAAGAATTACAGCATTCCCAGTAATCCATACTCTACCGTGGTACGATATTTCCAAGATGCCTCTGGTATTCCAGGATACGCCAGGAATGCGATCGCGGCGGCGGTAGTGAATACTCTGGTGGTGAATTATCCCACAGTGAAACAACTTCGCCCCAATGAACAGGCGACACGGGGCGAAGTGGCGGCGTTATTGTGTCGGGCGTTAAATATTTATGCGGTTCCGCCTGAGTATATAGCTGGGGTTGAAATTCATCCTCAACAGGTGCGGACATTACCCGGAGGACTAAATTCTGTTCCCACATTTAATAGTAATTATCCCGAATTAGTCAGAAGCGAAGGAATTTTGTTATCCACGTTTTCCCCAACCGGAAAACGCATTCCTTCTGCCCATCTGAACTTTCCCTTTCAAGGACGGTTCGATATTTTTACCCATCATATCGCTAGGGCAGAAACTCAAGCAGAAACTCGTCCCCTTTATCAGGGATTACTACTGCACAATCCTACCGATAAACCTGTAACGGTTGAGGTTTTGCAAGCGGCGAGTTATTTAAGTACTCCCGATGCACCATTTATTGACTTACCGGATATAGTAGATAATCCCAATGGTAAGATTTATTCGGGACCCGGTAGTCGCACGATGAATGATGTACTGCGGGGGATTCGTCAGGACGGGTTTCCAGCACAAGTGGTATTAGCAGCAGGACAAACTCAACTGTTAATGAATCAGCCGATTCCTATCCAACGGGCACCTGCATCCAATGGGCGTTCCACGATGATGCGGTTAAGCAGTAATGGTTCAGTTTATGTTGCCAATTTAGCCATGAAAGCACCACAAAACTCGAATGGTACATACCGCGCCCCGACATTAGCCGAATGGCAAACCTTGTTAGTCGAAGGCGAATTAGCCGAACCCCGGAATCTGAAGCCAACCCCCCTTGACCCGCCTAGAGAACCGACGGTATTTGGACGAGTTGCCGGGGTTTCTAAAGGGACAGAATGGTTGGCAGAGATTACCGATACTTTAGAATCGGATAATTTGAGCCTTCCCCAACCCGGTGAGGCATTTTCCTATGTCTTAGGAACACTCCATTTGATTACGTTGAATACAGGTCAAATTCAAAGTGCGCCGATGTTAGCCCGTTATCCGGATACGGCTTATTATGCTCATAGTAATTATGGCGTAGAATATAATCTAACGTTACCCCTGAAAAATACGACCAGTCAATCGCAAACGGTAACGGTATCGATGCAAACACCGTTAAAAGATGAGGCAGGGTCAGATAAATTACTGTTTTTGAATCCAATCGTTGATCAGGTGTTTTTTCGGGGAACAGTTCGGATCAGTTATGAAGATAATCAAGGGAAAAATCAGACACGCTATGTGCATTTAGTTCAGCGTCGGGGACAACCGTCTGATCCCTTAGTTACGTTAAATTTAGCGCCAGGGGAACAGCGAAAGGTAAACGTCGAATTTATTTATCCACCCGATTCCACACCGCCGCAGGTGTTGACGGTGAAGACATTGGCGAGGTAACAGCCCTCACCCCCAGCCTCTATTCCAAGCTGGGTAGAGGAGAGTTAGCCTCATTCCCAGGCTTTGAGAAGAGAATACTTTTGGCGAGGCAGAACCTGCCCTAGTAGCGGCATTTCGCTCATCATGACAAATTTTACCTCAGACTGCAACTGGGTATAAAGTGCAACGACCAACCTGGCTTAAGCATACCATTCCTTTTAAAATTTATTGCCACCAATGACACAAAATGAGCCGTTATTTCGTCAAAGGTTTAGAGGGTCATCTGCATTACATATAGGGTCTTGAATAAGGCAGGGTGTATCTGCTTTCTTTCGCCTTGCTGACTCTGGGAAGGGAATGACATAGGGAGATCCCTGTCTCCCGTAGTCTAAGATACTTCTTATTCCTATCAGGGTCATTCAAGGAATTAAACAGGCTTATTTTTCCAACGGTTCGCCAGCCGCCTTCCAGCCATTAATACTGGGAGGAAAACTGCGAACATTCGTATACCCTAACAACCGCAACGCCGTCATGCCAATTGCCGTGCGATGCCCACTCGAACAGTATAAAATTACAGGTTTATTCGTAGGAATTTTATCCAAATTTTTGGTTAGCGATCGCACGGGAATATTAATAGCGCCAGGAATGTGTCCTGAAGCATATTCCGACGGTTCTCGCACATCCACTAATACTACATCTTTCTCCTTTTTTAACTTGTTCTTCAACTGCTTCACTGGCATTACTGTATAGTAATCTCGTGGTAGCGAATTCAGCAATTGATCCACTGCTGTATAGACTTCTGCGCTAGGTGGACTCGTCACCTTAGATTCTACGGCAGCTAGGGCAGATTTAGGAACGAATACACCACCCAGCAGAGTTAAAACCAGTAATAATCCCAGGAGTAATCCTGATAGCATTTTTTGAATTTTCATCATTTTTATCCTTAATTTAGTTGCTTTTCGTTTGTTGATTTTGGGCAATTGTAGTAATGCACCATTGCTCAAGGCTTTGGTTATTAACTCCCGGCTCGCTAAACAGAAACCGCTCGATTTTCTTCCCAGTGGCGGGCACCGGATTCCCGACGAATATCTCGCCAAATCTGAGTCGCTGCTAAAGCACCATCTCCAGCCGCCACAACCACTTGATTTAACCCCACCTTCAAGTCTCCAATCGCAAAGATTCGCGGGTGAGACGTCCGCCCCATTTTATCGGTAATCAGATTACTACCCTTGACATCTAAATTGAATCCTTGGAGATAAGTATTGTGATAGCGTGACCCCATAGAAATTAATCCAGTTTCTAAGGGAATAATTGACCCATCCACTAACTCAACTCCCGTCATCTGGTGATTTTCACCCAGAAATTTCTTAATCGGGGTTTCCACCAAACGATAACCATGATTGTGCAGTTGAGAACGCATTGAATCACTCACCTCAAACAGTCCATGGGTGAACACAGTGATATAAGGTGTAAACCAACTGAGATTAAACACCATTTCTTCAATACTCGCTTCACTACCCGCCAAGAAACCACATTGCTTATCTGTCATTTCATAGCCATCACAAACCATACAGACATGTAAGTTATATCCTGCATAATCAAAGACATTTTGCATATCCTCCAAAGGGGGTAAATTATCGATAATGCCACTCGCGGCAATTAAGTATTTCGAGCGCAATACGGGGTAAATACTATTTTTACGACCCACTTTCACCCGCACAGCAAACCTATTTCCTTCATCCACCACTTCCTCAACATAACCATTCAACATATCGCCATTTAAAGACGTGTAATGCTGTTTTCCTTGTTGCAACAAAACGCGACCTGGAGTATCCGGTGGTAAGCCTAAATAATTGTGCAATTCCTGCATCCAAAATGAGCGAGCTTTGCCTTTATCAATAATTAGGCTCGAAAGGCGAAATCGTTGCAGGTAGATTCCAGCAGAAAGTCCACCGGCGCCGCCGCCAACGACAATCGCATCGTAAATATGATTCAGACGTTCAGGCAGATTTTTTTTCGTGAGTTGCATGATTTTAATGGTTCTAGAGAACAGAGAATGAAACCAAAGTTATTTTGTTGGACGAGCCACGTCTACAGGCTAAAAACTCCAGTATCGGGGAAACTGTTTAAAATACTTATTCAGTAAGCTTTAGCTTACTTGAGCTTTGAGCCAGAAATTTATTTCTTGGCTCCCTTAAGAAACATGCCATTTAACTTAACTCGCTTAACTCGCCTCCACCCCAATTTGGCAACAAGCTAACTAGATAAGTTGGGTTTCGTTCCTCAACCCAACCTACTTGCTGGCTTTTGCAAAATTCCTGTTATGACACATCTCTACTTTTAGTAGCCACTCCAGAAATATGAGGGCTAACAATTGGAAAAGAAACCTGAAACTGTTGATAATTTAGGTTCTCAAATCCAGCCTTTTCTAACGCCAGCCCTGTTTCCCGATTTGGATGACACCCATCAAACACCGTTTTCCAAATCGGCTCAATGCTACCTTGAATCCGCCGTTGCCAACTCCCACATTCAGCGGCTATATGTTCAACAAACAAAAAGCGACCCCCTGGCTTGAGAACTCGTCGGATTTCTTGCACTGTTGCAGAAAGATTGCTGACGGAACAGAGGACGTAGGTACTGACAACAGCATCCACACTATTATCCTCAACATTGATATGTTCAGCCGACCCACTTTTTATATCAATCCTGTTCAATCCAACCTTTTGGGCTTCCTGTTCCAGGTAGGAATGCATAAAGGGATTGGGTTCAACACCTATCCAATGAATGTCACTGGGATAATACTCTAAATTAACCCCAGCCCCAGGTCCAATTTCGACAATCTTACCCTGCAAGTCGGCAAATAAAGCCTGCTTGAGTTGAGCTAGGGTAGAATGGCTACTGCAATTTGCTAATTGAATAGCATTTTCATCGGCTGCGTTTGCCTTCGCCATTCCCCAAGCAAATAACTGTTTATACCAGTTTGCACAGGGTTGTATTTTTAAGACCATAATGATTCACTATTTACAATTAGGGAACTTTCATGGTAGCAAGTTAGCATCAGGATTGTTTCTTATCAAAGCTTCACTTAAGAAGAATGGCGCTGACTTAAGTTGGGTTCGTAGTAGGCACTTTAGTGCCAGAAGCGCTTTAGCGCTTACTACAAACTCTAAAGTCAGTAGCATTACACTTACGAATTGGTTTGAATCTCTAATCCTAACCGTCGCCATTCCACCATACCACCCGTGATGTTAAATACCTTAGCAAAACCCGCTTTAGCCAGTTGTTTGGCAGCAATGGGACTGCGATGAGCGGTTAAACAAATAACGGCAATGGGTTTGTCTTTGGGCAAATCTTGGAACCATTGCGGTAAAACCCAGCGGCGAAACATCGGGATCATGCCGATAATAATGCGGGGTAAACTGAGGTTAATTGCGCTGGGAGCGTGACCCATGGCATATTCAAACCCACTGCGGACATCGATGAGTAAAGGCTGATTTGGAGAGTGGACAAATTCTTGGGGAGAACAGTCTTTGACGGAAGGAGAGAAAGAGGATACAGAATTCATAATTTATTCCCAATTCAAGTTAAAACTCAATAGTGTTACTGTTTCCATAGACATTTTTGACCGAAAGTCTATAGGAACGTCGGAAATGCAACAAAATCTCATACCATTTTTTCGTAACATGGCACCTAATACTCATTCACCCCTCCCAACCTCCCCTTGCTAAGGGGAGGTGCCGTAGGCGGTGGGGTAAAAGTGCAACGTCATACAAACTTGGTATCAGACAAAATGATTAAAGTTTACACCCACCATGGTGTTTCCCCAGTGCGGGGATCAGTTTCCGTCCAAGGCGTTATGCGGATGTAGTCACCTTCGATATTGACCTGCACCAGTTTTAGGGGGCGGTCAGCCGGACCTCGGACAACAGAACCATCGGGACTATAACGAGACCCGTGACAGGGACATTGAAATTGTTGATCCATATTGTTCCAAGGAAAGGTACAACCTAAGTGGGTGCAGTTATCGACAATTCCGATTGAGTCTAAGCTGTTATCGTCGGTAACGGTTAAATACGTCGGTTCACCTGCTAAACCCGCAACCAAAGCACGGGCGCCTGCACCTTGGGCGACTATCTGGGACACGGGGATAGGATTCCCTAATTTATCTTTGGCGATAATCGAACCATCTGCGCCCCCTTCTTGGGGTGGGACAAAGAATTTAGCGGCTGGATAGAGGGCGGCGCTAGCTGTGGCGGCTATAGTTGCTCCGGTGAGGAAGTTAAGAAGCTGTCGCCGAGACATTGAGGGACTTTGCATCGATAGACTGTCTTCCATGGATATCCTCCGATTTATGTAAAAAAAATTTACGAGTTGTTATCTAGCTTAATAACTATCTTACTATTTAGTCAAGTAATGAGTTGCATGAGATGTGCTTAACCTGTTTCAGGGGCTGGGGGTGAGGGCTATCGCTTAAGTGGACACCAATGACAAGCGGGTCGCCCCTACAGGGTACAGGTGTTTCGTTTTGGCATCTCGCGTTTGTGGGGTGCTGCTAAATCCAGATAGATTGTAAATATAGTTACAAAGTTTTATAGTTTTAATAAACAGTGGTGTAATCATGGCTCATATTGTGGTAATCGGTGCGGGTATTGGCGGACTACCCACCGCTTACGAACTACGGCATCTCCTGCCTCACGTCCACCGAATTACGTTAATTTGTGACAAACCTAAATTTACCTTTATTCCCTCTCTGCCGTGGGTTGCGTTCAATTTAACTCCACTCCAGCGAATTCAAGTAGATATTGCTTCTGTGGTCAAGTCCCGTCAAATTGAGTTTGTTCAAGGTAAGGTAACGGGTATTGACCCCCAGGCTCAATGGTTAAGGGTGGGAGACAGGTCGATTGATTATGACTATGTAGTAATTGCTACCGGGGCGGAATTAGCGCTAGATGCCATACCCGGATTGGGACCCGATCGCGGTTACACCCAATCGGTGTGCAATCCTCACCATGCTTTAATGGCAAAACAAGCGTGGGCGACATTTCTGGAAAATCCCGGACCCTTGGTAGTGGGGGCGGTTCCGGGTGCGAGTTGTATGGGACCGGCTTATGAATTTGCCCTATTAGCCGATTGGATACTGCGGCGACAAGGATTGCGAGAACAAGTACCGATTACGTTTGTCACCCCAGAACCTTATGCAGGTCATTTGGGAATTGGGGGTATGGCAGATTCGGCGGAATTGGTGACTGAATTAATGCGCCAACGGCAGATTGAGGTGATTGAGAATGCTGAAATTACTGCCATTCATCCCCAACAGATAACCTTGGCAGAGGGTCATAGGCTACCCTTCCATTACGCCATGCTGCTACCGCCGTTCCGGGGACCAAGCTTTGTCCGAGATGTCCCTGGGTTGAGTGATGAGAAGGGTTTTCTACCTGTATTACCAACGTATCAGCATCCCTCATTTCCCTCTATTTATAGTGCAGGCGTAGTGGTGCAGTTATCGCCACCGGAAAAGACACCTTTGCCTATCGGTGTGCCAAAAACGGGACAAATGGCGGAGGCGATGGGGATGGCGGTGGCGCACAATATTGCCAGAGAATTGGGTGTGATTCAAGCGACACCAGTAACGCCAACGTTGGCAGCGATTTGTATGGCAGATTTTGGTGATACAGGAATTGTATTCTTAGCTGATCCCGTTTTACCTAATCCCAAAACAGGTCAACGGCGACGTGCGATCGCAAAACGGGGTCGTTGGGTAAGCTGGTTAAAGATTGCTTTTGAGCGATTTTTCTTAACCAAGATGCGATGGGGGTTATCTGTACCTTGGTTTGAGCGTTGGAGTCTGCGCTTGTTGGGCTTATCGCTGGTAGAACCGATTCCAGTATCAAAGGATTATCCAATTGAGTCAAGTTTGCAAACTAGATAAGCGATTAAACTAACAGTTTGGCAGAGTAAGTTTGGAAAAGTCAGGCTTACGCTATACTAAAGTCTAAAGTTGGAGGACTAAGAGGCAGTAGTAAGTGCAATGGTTCAAAAAATAGCCCTCTTTAATCACAAAGGCGGAGTCAGCAAAACTACAACCACATTTAATCTGGGTTGGATGCTTGCCTCAAAGGGAAAAACAGTAATTCTTGTCGATACCGATCCCCAGTGTAACCTAACGGGTATGGCTTTAGGGGAAGGAACAGAGAGCGCCGAGAAAAAAATTGAGAGGATTTACAATACCCATTCAAATATTAGAACAGGGCTAGCACCAGCATTTGAGTCACAGCCAAGAGCTATTGAGGCAGTAGACTGCATTCCCATTGAGGGACAAGATGGACTGTTTTTACTACCTGGTCATGTGGGTTTTGCGGAATATGAAGTCACATTGGGAATTGCTCAAGAGCTAAGTGGCTCAATTCAGGCTCTCAAAAACTTACCCGGCTCTATTACAGATTTATTGAATAAAACGGCTGAAAAGTTTAGTGCAGATTACATTTTGATTGATATGAGTCCGAGTTTAGGAGCAATTAATCATAATTTACTAATGACCAGTGACTTTTTTATCGTGCCTACTACTGCCGATTTCTTTTCGGTAATGGCAATTGATTCGTTAGCTAAAGTTCTACCCAAATGGTACGCCTGGGCTAAACAGGCTAGTTCGCTTCCTATCTTGAAAGAATCCTCCTATCCATTTCCTGACATTACACTACGCTTTTTAGGTATTATTGTTCAAAAATCCCGGATCATTCGCGGTCATGAAACTGCTGCTCTTGAAACATGGATGCAAAGAATTGAACAGGACATTGCTAAAAATTTGATTCCCGTTCTGAGGCAAAATAACATGATGCTTCCTGAACAACTTTATAGGGAGAATGGTATTGATAAAAATTACACTCTTACAAAAATTCCCAACTTTAATAATTTAATAGCTCTGTCACAGGAGCATCAAGCACCCGTCTATGCCTTGACACCTGAGCAATTACGTTCTGCTAAATGGCGGGGCAAGATTTTAGAAAAGGCTCAAGAGAAGCAAGAACAATTTGAAAGCACATTTTCGGATTTAGCCGATAAGATTATAGGACTCACTTCTCTTTCCTATGCAGTCAGCGCTTGATCAATTCCGAATCAGCATTGCTCGTGTTCGAGATCTGATTTCTATTCACAACTCTGTCAAGGCTCAGTCCACTCCCGCCCTAGATTTGTCAGATATTTTGAGGGCTGCTTTAGTTCTAGCTGTGAGCGCTTTGGATTACTATGTCCATGAAGTTGTAACCCTAGGAATGCTAGAAATTCACAGGGGTCAGCGTTCCGAACCTAATCCTCCACGCAACAGTTCTCAATCTGCATTTTCTCGTTTTCAAGTTTCCCTAGGTGGCGCACGACAAGAACGATTGATTGCGATGGATATTGCATCCTGGTTAGAGAATGAAATCCAACAAAGTCAAGGTTCCTCATTTTTGCAGCAATCTCACACAGTCTCAGCTTTGCTCCCAGTTATATGTTGATCGTAGAAACAAAATTGCTCATGAAGCTGATATAGATCCTACATATAATATCGGCAGCCGCTGGTACATTGATGAAATTCTTGTCAGCGATGCAGTTAACTTTGTTGAGCAGGTTGTTGAGACTATTCACCAAATCCTTTAAGTAAACTATGCCTGTAAAAACCAAGTCTCAAGTATTCTCTCTCTTGTATGAGCATCAACAAGAGTTACGGCGTTTTGGAGTCAACAAGTGTGGAGTATTTGGCTCGTTTGTCCGTGATGCAATCCACGAAAAAAGCGATGTTGATATTTTGGTGGTATTTGAGCCAGACCAGAAAAGCTTTGATAACTTCATGCACCTGTCGTTTTTTCTAGAAGATCTATTTGGTAGATCCGTTGACTTAATTACTATCGAGTCGTTAAGTCCTTACATCGGTTCGCGTATTCTAGATGAGGTTGAGTATGTCTGTGTCAGCGCGTGAGTATTTACAGCATATCCTCGACGAAACCACCTACATTATCACAAGCTCTAGGGGTCTGGATAAAACTACTTTTGTGCAAGACGAAACCTTGAAACGGGCTTATGTTCGTAGCATTGAAGTAATTGGCGAAGCGGTTAAACAACTACCTGATACACTACGTCAGAACTATACCACAATTGAATGGCGTGCGATCGCGGGAATGCGTGACCGCTTAATCCATAACTACTTCGGCGTTGATTACGATATTGTGTGGGACGTTGTTACCAGCAAAGTTCCTGAGTTAGATACGGAAATCCGAAAAATTATCGAGCAGGAGTATCCATAGCTCGGCTAAATAAAACCTTACATCTTCTTGTTTCTCGTTCCCTGTTAAGAAATCGCTCTCACCACGATGACTGCCAAGATATGATCAAATGTAAAGTTGTCCTACTATGAGTCAGACCGAATGCCCTCTGCTGTTTGTGTCCAACACGTTCAAAAAACCTACGATAAAATTCCTGTGGTTAATGACCTCTCCTTCACTATCGAATCGGGAGAGATATTTGGTCTACTCGGTCCCAACGGTGCGGGGAAATCGACGACAATTCGCATGTTAACCACTTTAACCCGACCCAGCGAAGGGCAAATTGAGATTGCGGGTTACAATGTGGTGCGTCAACCGGCTGAGGTTAAGCAAAATATTGGTGTCGTGTTGCAACAAACCAGTGTTGACAACGATCTGACCGTTTGGGAGAATATGGAACTCCACGGACGTTTGCACCACATTGCCAATCCCCGACGGCAAACCCTGATTAACCAGTGGTTGGAGTACGTAGAATTAGCCCAAAGGCGGGATTCGCCCGTCAAAACCCTATCCGGTGGGATGAAGCGTCGCCTGCAAATTGCTAGGGCGCTACTGCACCAACCCAAAATTCTATTTTTAGATGAACCCACGGTGGGACTTGATCCCCAAACCCGTCGCCGCCTGTGGGAGATTATTCGCGATTTAAACCGCCAAGGGATGACTATGCTGCTGACGACGCATTACATGGACGAGGTGGAGGTGTTGTGTGATGCCTATGGGACAAGTCAGCCGGGACGCATCGGTATTATGGACTGTGGTAAGCTAATTGAGCTGGGAACCCTGCAACAACTGAAAGCTAACCATGGTGAAGGGTTACTGATGAAACAAATTGACGATCGCTTCGAGTATAAGTTCTTTCCCACTCTAGATGATGCCAATGCCTACCTTGACAGCTTACCGGATAAAACAGGTATGATGGTTCGTCCCTCAAATTTAGAAGATATCTTTGTGGAACTGACGGGACGACAACTCGATTGATGAGCATTTCGGTACTTGCCAATCCCTAATCACTTAAAATTCTCGGACTTGGTCGGGGCGGGTTTCGTTAAGTTAGTGGTTTGAGTAAAACCCGCCCCTACACACCCACAACTCAATAAGAGGGAGGGTTTTGAACCCAAGTTATCGTCAACAGCTTGAGCGAATTCCCTAAACCCGCCCCTACACATTCAACACTCAAAACGTCCCCAATGCCTCGTCTAGCGACCCAAATTGAAGCGATTCTATACTTAAAGGGCAAACCCTTGTCCCTGGCGGAAATTGCTGAGTGTGCCAGATGCGATCGCTCGGCGGCAGAAGATGCTTTAATTGAACTGATGTCAGACTATGCCTATCGAGACAGCGCCCTAGAAGTCGTCGAGACACCAAAGGGCTATAGCTTGCAGTTACGGGCTTCATTTGCTACGTTAATGCAAAGTCTAGTGCCTGCTGAATTAGGTGTAGGAGCATTGAGAACCCTAGCTGCGATCGCAATCAAACAACCTATTGCTCAAACTGAACTGATCGACTTACGCGGTAGTGGTGCGTATCAACATGTTCAAGAACTCATCTCCCTCGGATTTGTCAGCAGACGCCGACAAACTGATGGTCGTTCCTACTGGTTGCAAGTCACCAATAAATTTCATCAACACTTTGAACTCGATAACCTCCTACCGTCCCTACGCACATCCTCTCAATCCTAAGCACCACTTCATCTGATCTTATCCTTCAGCCCCAAGGACAATCCTGAATTTCTTCCTTAAGAACTAGGACTGTTGAACCAAAGCACCAAGTCGGTAGCTAGTACAATCGTTTAGAGTAGAAACAAGTAAGTCACATCTTTTAATTTCTAATGGTATTTAACTCTGACTTCCTCAATTCTCCCCCTGAAGATGACGCAACCAACCAACTCCTGAACTATCTCCAACACCAATCCCCCGATGTGCTGTCCCAGGTTGCCAAATCTGCCAGCCCGGAAATTCAGCAAATCATTTCCCAGAATGTCCAAGGACTGGTGGGCATGCTTCCATCTGAGAGTTTCAATGTACAAGTTACCACAGATCGCGAAAACTTAGCTGGATTATTGGCTTCGGCGATGATGACGGGCTATTTTCTGCGTCGCATGGAACAACGCATGGAACTAGAAGATAATATGACTGACACCATGAATTGGCATGGGCAATCCCGTTACAATGATCATTCCAACGGTTCTTCCCTCTAAACCAATTCCTGTAAAAGCCTAATAGAGTCATGGAAAAGCTATTCCCCCGTCTAATGAAGACGGGAGGCGGGGGATTGGGCTGCCGTAAAGGGCAGTCGTTTTTGTAGGATTTACTACCATAGCGCGGCGGAAGTAACTCATCAGTTAACCACAGACGACAAAGCAGATATAGCTGTTGCCCTCCAGGTTAAGACTTTCTACGGCTGAAACGAGAAGGTATCCGTAAGAACCCTTCTGCCTCCTCCCAGGTAGCGCTACTAGAGTATAATTAATACGATAAATTAGTGGATCGTCAGTCTTGATATCCAGCAAAATTTTCCTAACATGAACAACTTATTGCCAATTATTACCGGATTTGTTTTAATCTACGCTTTACTCGTTTTGGTGGGTGGCGTAATCGGGTATGTCAAAGCCAAAAGCCAAAAATCCCTAATTTCGGGTATCAGTAGTGGTCTGGGACTTTTGGTGGCTTGGTGGCTTTGTCGGATTATCCCCATTATGGGACTCGGACTCGCCACATTAATTTCTCTAGTGTTATTTATCGTTTTTATTATTCGCCTTTTCCGCACCCGCAGCTTTATGCCTTCTGGCATGATGATGGTTTTTTCGCTAATGGCTACCGTACTCTTTTCTGTAGGATTATTAGCAGCAGAGGGTTTCTTGCAATAGAAGAGTATCTTTTCTCAATAACCCGGACGCTCAAGCAAAGTAGCAGGCGATAAGATGAGAAAATCTTTCAAAACTCCTTATGTTGTACTTCCTATCTTATTGGGCTGCTGCTTTTTCGTTTATTTCATCAGTTCGGGTCAATATCCTTGGCTCAAATCTTTTTCTTTAGATATTGCCTCAGAAATTACTGGCATTCTAATTGTCGTCTTTTCGATTGATCGGGTCATTGCGATCGATCAAGAAAATCAACGCAGAAAATTAGAAGCTGTAGCATTCCTGCAACTAAGGAGACCGCTTCGACGTCACTTTTATTTATTTTTTAATATGTTTAAGGCGGCTATTGCCGAAAAACCCGATAAAAATTATCAAACAGTCGTTGACTTATTTGATCATACATTTTTTGAAGAATTAGCGTTTCTAGATTTTTCAAAACCAGCCCCTGTATTGGGCGCAATTGAAGCGGATTGGTCAGATTATCTATTACGTGAATGTTCGCAGTTTAAGGATTCCTTAAACCGCACGATGGAAAAATATTGTTTATTTTTACAACCTGAACTCATTGAATTAATGGAAGAAGTTATTAATTCTCCATTTCTTTGGATTGTCTTCAATGCGCCTGTAATTCGGCAATTCAGTGCAAAAAATAATACATCAAATTCTTATAATTTATTAGCCCGACAAGAAATTCGGGATTTACTGAAAGAGTATATTCAACTTATTACAGCGTTATTAGAGCAATATAATCAAAGAGTTCCTGAAGACAAGCAAATTAAAATTTCTGATGAATTATGGGCAAAGGAAGTTCTACCAAAAATTGGTAGTGGTCGAATCTAATGCATCGGGCATGAACATACTTGAGCAGCTTCGTAGATACAATTAATCTGGGGGAGCTGGGGGAGCTGGGGGAGCGGGGGAAGCCAATGTAGAGACGTGCCATGGCGCGTCTGGGAGCTAGGGGAGATATTAATTGATAAGCCCAAATTAATTCTATTAAACGACTCGAATCCATCCTCGATTTAAACCTTCATAAATCCGTTCAACTAAGTGTTCCTCTTCCATTGAGAGTGATTGCTTCGATAAAAGGGCTGACATAAATAGTTGTTGATCAATCCAGCTAATTTGACGCATATCAATAATGCGATGGGCAATTTGCTGGACGGGAAATTTGGGAAAGCAAACTTGAGCAGATTTCATTGGGTCTTTGGCAACGTGGTGTATCTCTCCTTGTATAAAATATATTAAAGAACTTATCGATTTTTTAACGTGATCAAATCAGCAGATTGTCAGTGATTATGACTTAACCAAAATTGTGATAAGTATTGATTCGCCAAGTGATGCTTCCTGAGGAAGGATTATGATAACTTTGCCTTTTTCAGGTGATCTAAATCACAAAATCTTGGGAGTGACACTATGACTTAAGCTGAATGGCACACTCCTTAAGGTTGGTGGGCAATGCCCACCCTACGGATATCTTAAGTAGAATGCCACTGACTTTAGAGTTTGTAGTAAGCGCTAAAGCGCTTCTGGCACTAAAGTGCCTACTACGAACCCAACCTAAGTCAGTGACATGCATCTTAAGTAGGTTGGTGGAAAAATACTCCTAAAACCCTGACAAAGGACAAATGACAAATGACGAATGACGTAGCTTGCTTCTCGCGAAGCGAGTTCTTCACCATTAACTTTAATTGTCCCCACCTACTTATACTTTTGTTTCCAATACTTAAATGCTTTGACCTGACCTAATTCTAATAGGTGCGAGTCTCTTAGGGTGAGGGTAAGGGTTGGCGGCGAGGGTTCAACTCCCAAGGCGGCGATGATTTGATGACCTAAGACTCGTCCGAGTCGTGGCGGTACAGCATTCCCTACCTGTCGAAATCCATGCCATTTCGTCCCATGAAAGCGGAACCAGTCCGGAAATGAATGTAAACGTGCGGCTTCTCGTACTGAAATTACCCGTGGATATTCAGGATGAATGGGACGGGGGGAGGTATAGCTACCTCGATCATATCCAGTACCTGCCCGTAGAGTGTAGCAGGGTTTGCCCCAGTCTAGGCGTTGTAAGCGACTAATTGCTTCCAATTGACCCGGTGGTGTTTGATTAAACCGTTCAATAGAGGCTGGATTGTGTTGGGTTCGCTTAGAACTGGTTAAGAGGAATGGATTCCATTTGCGGGGATGGGCAAAATTAAAGGGATCGCTGATGATATTTCGTAGTTTTTCTACGTAAGGCATGGCTAATGCCTGGAGTAATTTTAACTGGGGAAGTGTCAGTTCTACCCAGTCTGAGGTTTGGAGTTCAGGAAAATCATCTAAATTCGGTAAATCCGCGATCGCATCCTGAACGGTACAAAATTCGGAGGATGATTGCAATTGAGGCTGAGGATAGGTTACAGGTTTAACTCCCACCTGATTTCCCAACACAAATAACCGTTGTCGCTGCTGGGGTACACCAAAATTAACCGCGTTTAGGACTTGTATCGGTTGAGTTATCTCATAGCCGGCGGCGTTAAACTCCCATTGCAACCGATTCAATAAGTCTTGGTATTTTTTCCACCCTAAACCCGGAACATTCTCCATCAGAAAATAACGAGGCTGGAGTTCTTTGACCAAGCGACAGAACTCAAAGACTAAAAGGTTACGTTTGTCACAAACCTGACGTTTCCCCATCCCAGAGAATCCCTGACAAGGGGGTCCACCAAATACTAAGTCTATGTCCATCCTGTCGCGATCGCTCACTCGAACCGGACGTTTTTGGCGATCGCACCAATTCCGCAAGGCTTTCTGGATATGTGTTCCCGTCAACTCAGTCACATCAGCGCACAAGACATGAGTCTGGGGAAAATTAAACTTATAGACAGCCGCGTGAATCGGGTCTTTTTCCACTGCGATCGCCACATCAAACCCCGCCTGTTCGATTCCCAAGGAAAACCCACCAACACCTGCAAATAAATCAATGGCGACAGGTCGATACCCTAATTTTGCCATCCCCTCATCCGTTGTTTTATACCAAGTTGCCGTCTAATGTACAATCTTCTACCTTTTTATCCTAACGTTCAGAAGGTAGAGGTAACGTCTCCATCTGACTGATAATTTCCAATAGAGACAGTCCCAAACTCTTGTTCAACGCCGCATTACTTTCAGGACAACTGTGCTGCATTAAACAGCGAGGACAACCCTGATCACAGTCACACCCTTCTGCTAACACCTTAGCTTTGAACGCAAAGTCCCAGAAGCGATGAAAAATAGCCTCAGATACCCCATTTCCCCCTGGGGTTGTATCAAACCAATACCCAATTGTGGGTAAGGTGTGTTGACGATTAGGTTTGTTCACGATTAGACTATTTACCTCCTGAGTCTCACTCAAAATTAATAAGGGTACAGCCAAATTAATTTGGTGAGTAATAGAATGTAACGCAATCCGTTCTGGCGGACAAGACCAAAGACAGGTATAGTCACTAGGAATATTCTTCCCATACTGCTGAATCAATTTTTGTTTGATTCCTTTAACCTGTTGAGTCAAATAGTCCTGAATCGGTTGATTAACTTCAATTTGCAGTACAGGTGCTTCCAGTCGAGTTAAATAAGGCTGCTCAAAATTCACCGTTTTAATCCGTTTCTGGATTTCAGCAAACCGTGTTCTGCGCCGACAGTCTGGACATTGAGCTTCTTTGACAGGTGTATGGTATCGCCGACATTGAAAATTTTGGCAGGTTTTGTCATATTCTAGACTGTAGAGTGTATATCCATTAACGTAATCGGTAATTTCTCCCCAACCCAGAATTAGGCGTATTCGTCCTTCCGGAATTCTTGTTGGCAAAATCTTCGGTTCAGCTAAGTTAGATTTGAGTTCAATCTCAGTTTCTTGTTCCGCACGAGTTAACTGCTGGGGATCTTCAGCTAGAGGTTTTAAAATTGCCTGTTGATTCTGCAAATCCAGACTTTGACAAGAATACCAAACCCGATCGCCCCAAGGTGACTGATGCTGATAAATTGCCTGGGGAAAGACTTCTCGCTGGGCGTGTTTTTCATCCAATTCCTCAAATTCTTCCCCCGTCTGTTGATCGACCAATGTCACCGTAAAATGGTTCGTTCCTCGCATTTGCACGTCTTTATGGGGATAAGGTTTCGTCCACAAGTGCTGGTGGCGAGAGAGGGATAACTGATGTTGATTCATCAACTGAATAGCAATGTCTGCGGCGGACTGACCAAAATATTGATAGAATTTCTCCAACGGAATCCCACTCTCACAAGCCCCACAAAGTAAATGTTGTTTGAGGAAGACTTGATAATCGGGATTACATACCGCACTTTCAACTTCACCTCTTAACAATAAGTCCGGGTTATTCCCATAAAAATAATCCAAGGCGTTTTGGGCAATGGGCAGAAAAATCACTAAACCAGGGCTTTTCCGTCCCGCCCTTCCTTGACGTTGACGTAACTGCATCAGTGAACCGGGATAACCGCGCAGTAAGCAACAATCCAATTCCGGAATATCAATCCCTGCTTCTAAGGCTGAGGTTGCCAGAATAATACTAATTTCTCCCGCACTCAGTTGCTGAATAATTTGGCGACGATGATGAGATTTAAGGGAACCATAAAATATCCTCACTTGGGATTTAAGATAACCTTGTCCCCGTTGCTCTAAATGTTCTTGGATTTGATTTAAGAGAGATTTGAGGGAAATGCGACTATTACAAAAAACAATCCCCTTTAATCCTTGCTCTAACCAAGCTAAGACAATCGCACAAGATTCAATATTGGCATACTTAGATGGTGCTAAACAGAGGGTTGTCCGCGCCGCCGTTGCTGCACCACTGTTCTCGATTAGCGATAAATTTCCCTGTCTTCCGCTAAAGGTTTCGGCTAATTCCCCTGGATTGCCAATCGTAGCCGTGGCAAAGATATGTTGTAATTGAGTGGAATCTCCACCACTTTGATCGATCGCTAATCGTAATCGTCGCATTAGATTGGCAAAGTGGGCACCAAAACTACCGCGATAAGTATGGGCTTCATCAATTACCAAATAACGCAGATTTCTCAGAAACCCTTGCCACGATTGCCATTGCGGTTTAAAAAGTTTAAAAAGTTGATGGTGGAGTAAGTCAGGGGTGATACAAACAATTTGCGGCGATTGTTCTAATAATTTAATCCGTTCCGCCATGGGAACATCTCCCGTCAGCATCACGACATTAATCTGCTGAAACTTCGGGATTAGGTCAATAATGTCGTGAATTTGTCGCAACTGATCCACCGCCAACGCCTTTAAGGGAAAAATAAATAGGGCGGTGGCGTGGGGATCGATCAGACAGGTTTCCAGAATCGGAAGGAGAAACGCCAGAGTTTTGCCACTGGCTGTTGGGGTTGAGAGTAAAATATCCCCCCCTTGACGCAACGCCTGTAATGAGGCGTACTGATGAGACCATAGAGAGTGGATGCCAATGGTATTTAAGGCGTAGTGGAGAACCTTGGGTAAATCTTGGGGTAAGGGTTCCGCCTTTTCCTGGGAAGCGGGAGTAATTTCTACAGCGGTTAACTTTTCCCCGTCGAGTAGGCTTTGAGCGATCGCCCGAAATGCAGGGGGTTGAATCGCGGCGATGTCGGCTTCACTGACTTGGGGAGTTGCTGACGGAGACGATGCAGGGGTTGAGGATAATCGAGGATGGCTGGGTTCAATTAACTCATGCTGTCGAATTTCTAGGTAGGCGCATTCCAGATGGGGTTCTATCTCGGCTCGTTGATCGGGAAAGGCGGCGGTGTAGACGGTTAAAGCGGCTTCCAATCGTTGAATGGCTTGGCGTAGATTCTGAATGCGATCGCCTTTATTCCGCTCTAAATAAATTAACCCCAAATAATAGTGAGTTTGCGCCCAATCCTGGGGATCATCAGCCTGAGTGAAAACCTGAGCGGCAATTTCGTAGCCAATGCGGACAATTTCCAGATTATCCGTGCGATCGCCACCAGGAAACTGGTTAATGAATTGACTAATTCCTCGCAGGCGTCTCGCCAGATCCGGCTTGTGACGATCATCTAATTCAGCCAACCTTGCGATCGCCCATTCCTGTAGCACCAGGGCAAACGTCTCATTCAGCTTATCAGAGTTCTCTGCCAGGAACGTATGCACCACAGATACATCCTCGTTGCTGGGTAAAGTAATCAACAACAATTGGTGGAGAAACGTCTTCAGGGTTTCCCAGTTTGGATCAGCCATGATCTAAGCCAGCATTCTGCCAGCGCGTTATTCCTATCAGGTCTGCTTGTTCAATTATTGTACAGTAGGGGATAAGGACAGCTTTGGTTAATTTTCAATCCCACCAATAGGAAATCACCACCGCGTCGCGATCGCGTTGCATTTCCTGATCCGAAACCCCAGCTTCTAATCGAGCCATCAGTCGCCGTTTGAGTCGCCAACTGTAGTCTTCATTTGTACCATCGGTTATATCTACTGAGTCAGCTTGCCACTTTTTGCCGAAGTCTAAAAGCTGAGACACGATTGTGTCTTGGTTTTCTGCCAGAATATAGAGTGTATCTGCCGGATAAGCGACAAAACGAAGAATACTGGTTTCAGGCATTGGACGATAGTTTGCCATTGCCAGAAGCGTATCAATCACACCGCTAAAGCTCAAACCATTTTCGTCGGGAGCAAAAATCGGTTTTGTGAACATAAAACTTGCCCATAAAGACGAGTTTTTGGCAAGATCCGTAATCACTTCCTCACCGTCAAACTCATTGAAGCGGCGTTGCCAAACTAGGGCAGCGAATAATTCTTGAGGAGAATAGGATTGAGCTATAAGTTTTATTTTGGCTAGGTCAAGCATTACTATTTTTTATTTTTCAATTATCGAAACCCGTAAAAATAAGCTAGTATACCTTCGTTCATCCCAGCTCCAAGATTTGCTCGTACATACCTACACAGTATGCAAAGAAAATTGCTATGATAGTCAGTCGATGGGACTACTATAACATTGGATCAGTCGTCAAATCCGATGCTGTTCCAGACGTAGTCGGTTAGGGAAGCATCTCAATTCAGCACAATTATTGGTCGTGGAAGTATTGTGTCCCCTAGAATTTATGACTTATGTACGCCTCTACAGAACCCCGACAATTGAATAAGGGCGGGTTTTGCTGATCAGTTATCGGTGAGAAAGGGCGGGTTTTGTTTTTCCGTTATCGGTGAGGAGGGCGGGTTTTGTTTTTCCGTTATCGGTGAGGAGGGCGGGTTTTGTTTTTCCGTTATCGGTGAGGAGGGCGGGTTTTGTTTTTCCGTTATCGGTGAGGAGGGCGGGTTTTGTTTTTCCGTTATCGGTGAG
>NZ_JAVJQN010000025.1:0-19907 GCF_040218245.1 Coleofasciculus sp. E1-EBD-02
CCGCCTATCCCTTATCGGTGGGTTACGGCGGATAGTTCATTAATCATTATCGCCTGAATTTAAGCCCCGCCTAACCCATATCGGTGGGTTACGGCGGATAGTTCATTAATCATTATCGCCTGAATTTAAGCCCCGCCTAACCCACCCTACGTGACTATGTGACAAAGACCTAATTTTCAGCCTCTCGCCGCCAAAACTTAACCCGCAAACCATCGCGGGGATGGGGTATCGGTACTACAACCATGTCCAGATTCTGTTCCGGAAGCAGTTCCCACTGATAATCGCGCACTAACAATGCGGTAAACAATTTCATCTCCAATTTGGCAAACTCTCGTCCTAAACATTCGCGCACCCCACCACCAAAGGGCACATAACTAAAGGGTTTGGACTTATCCTCCGCCCGTTCTGGGTTAAACCGTTCTGGGTCAAATTGTTCCGGTTGCGTATAAGTATCACTATCGTGATGGGTTCTGCTAATTTGATATTGAACTGACCATCCTTTTGGTAGCTGATAGCCCTTCAACTCGCACGATTGAATCACTTCCCGAAACCCACCGCCAACGGGGGGAATCAGGCGCATGACTTCCTTGAGGACTTGTTCGAGATAGGTCATCTGCTTTAAATCCTCCATCGTCCATGGATGTTGCAGATTCAGTTGCTGTTGTTCGGCGCGGATGGCGGCTACAATATCGGGATGCTGGGCTAAGAGAAGACAAGTAGATGCCAGTGCCGATGTTAACGTTTCATGACCCGCGAAGAGTAACAATAAAATTTGGTCTTTGAGTTCCTCTAAACTCAGACGATTACCCTGTTCATCCCGCGCTTGCAATAGCAGTCCCAATGCATCTTGACCCAGGTCGCCGGATTGTTGGCGTTGGCGGATAATCTGTTCAATCTGGTTTAATAGCTGCTTGCGGCAATGCAACGCACGACCAAATTTTGTCCACGGTAAGGGTAAGGCGATGCTAAACAACCCTTTACACCACTCTTCAAACCATTGTCCCAGATTCGTTTCTGAGGCAGCGTCTAGTCCCACCAACAATTTGCAGGCGATATCAAAGGTCAACTTTCTTAATTCTGTATACCATGTAAATGTACCCAGATGCTCCCATTTATGTAGATAACCCTGGGCAATCTCTGCCATCGCGGTCAAATATCCCGCTAATGCCCTAGGTTGAAAGGCTTGGGAGAGGATTTTGCGTCGTTGCAGATGGTTTGAACCGCCCTGTACCGCTAGAGACGCAGGTCCCAAGAGTATTTTGGTGCTGGGGGGGAAGGTGCTGGTAAAGTACTGGTTCTCATGGGTGAAGACAAAGCGATTCGCCTCGGAACCACTAATCATCACCGTGGGACGTCCAAATAATTTTGTCTTGAATATCGACCCATACTTTTGATGACGCTTCTGGGCAAAGTCGGGATCACGGAAAAACTGGATGGTTTCCCCAATCAACGGTAAACCGAAATCACCGGGAGGTAAGGGTCGGGATTTTAGTTCGTCAGTGGTCGTCATCGCCTATCAATATTAAAAGAATAATTTCATTGTGTTAAGTTTATTTTAAGTTTGCAACGTTTACGTCTGGAGATAGAGGAACCCCGTCGCATCAGTAGGGGTATGGCTGTCTCACTCATCATAAAAACTTCTCCCCCTCACCCCTCACCCCATCTCCCCCTCACGCCATCTTCCCCTATCGACAAACCGATACGGCAAGTGCTATTAAGGACATGCAGCCGCCTTGTCCGATACTTGGTTCATGGTTAACAGTTTTGGCAGGTTGAAAAAAGCTAGTCTGGCGTTTGAACAACTCAAACGTTGTTTATTAAGAAAGTCTAAAATTCAGGAGGCTTAAGTCTAACGCAATCTTAAAAAAATCACGGATTTATTGGTTTACAAATCTCCCATTCGAGATAGTATAGTAGGTGTGACGGGAGGAAAAAGTATTTCTTAGATTCCTAGGACTACCCTAGACATGAATCCTTGATCTATACTGCATTTGGAGGAACTGTTTGCTTGTTGATCATCGGGTTAATCATCCTAGGGAATTAGGAGGATCAGATGTGAGTATTCCTATTAGGAGATTTTTCGCTTTCCCCGCCCACTTTATACTGGAGTCGATACTATTGCCAGCGATGAAACGGTAATCAGAACAGACGATAGGTTAGGACAAAGGACAGGAAAATATGCCTTGGACTTCGCTTAAGACCACAGATTATAAACAACCGGAGATAGGACTTATCTCGGTGACGACTTAAGGAGAAACTTAGTCGCTTTAGCCGGGAAACCTGCCCGATTCCTACACGAGCGAGTAATAACAAGAACAAAATCAAAAGTGGGTGTGAGGACTGTAATCAATACGCATGACGAGACTTACTGCAACTAACATGATCAAAGTCACAAACCATCAGGAACTCGAAGAATTAATTCAACGGGTTAAAAACGCTCAAACCCAATACGCTGGCTACACGCAAGAGCAGGTCGATGCCATCTTTAAAAAAGCGGCACTCGCGGCTAATGCAGCCCGTATTCCTCTGGCAAAATTAGCCGTTAGTGAAACGGCAATGGGAGTGGTTGAGGACAAGGTGATTAAAAACCACTTTGCCTCGGAAATGATCTACAACAAGTACAAACACGACAAAACCTGTGGTGTTGTCGAAGAGGACAAATCCTTCGGCTTCCAGAAAATTGCCGAACCTGTTGGTGTTTTAGCCGGGATCGTCCCCACCACCAACCCCACCTCAACGGCGATTTTTAAGGCATTGATTGCCCTGAAAACCCGCAATGGGATTATTTTCTCCCCTCATCCCCGTGCCAAACAATGCACGCTGGAAGCGGCAAAAGTGGTGTTAGAAGCGGCGGTAGCGGCTGGCGCACCCGAGCATATTATCGGCTGGATTGATGAACCCACGGTTCCCCTTTCCCAAGCCTTAATGCAGCACCCCGATGTGAAGCTGATTCTGGCGACAGGGGGTCCGGGAATGGTGAAAGCCGCCTATTCTTCGGGTCATCCGTCTCTCGGTGTTGGTGCAGGAAACACGCCAGCGGTGATTGACTCCAGCGCCCACATTAAAATGGCGGTGTCTTCGATTATTCTGAGTAAAACCTTTGACAATGGCATGATCTGCGCCAGTGAGCAGTCGGTGATTGTCTTGGATAATGTTTACGAGGAGGTGCGCCAAGAATTTATTAATCGCGGCGCTTACTTCTTGAAGCCAGAAGAACGGGAAAAACTGGGGAGTAAAATTATTGTCAATGGGCGATTAAATGCCGAAATTGTCGGTCAACCCGTTGAGACGTTAGCCGAATTAGGCGGATTTTCGTTACCGGAACAAACCCGGGTGATTATTGGGGAAGTGGAAGGGATTGGCATCGAAGAACCCTTTTCTTTCGAGAAACTCTCCCCCGTTCTGGCAATGTATCGGGCTAAAAACTTTGAGGATGCGGTAGACAAAGCCGGACAGTTAGTGGAATTTGGCGGACGCGGACATACGGCGGTGCTGTATACCAATCCAGCCAATGCTGACCATATTAAACAGTTTGAAGACCAAGTTCAGGCGTCTCGCGTCTTGATTAATACCCCCTCCTCCCAAGGTGCGATCGGGGATATTTACAACTTCCGCCTTGATCCCTCGTTGACGCTGGGTTGTGGTACTTGGGGTGGAAACTCCATCAGTCAAAATGTGGGACCCGAACACCTGCTAAACGTGAAAACGATCGCGGAACGGCGGGAAAATATGTTGTGGTTCCGGATACCGCCCAAGGTGTACTTTAAGTATGGGTCTCTACCCATCGCCCTGCGGGAGTTAGCCGGGAAAGAACGGGCGTTTATCGTCACCGACAAACCCATTTACGATCTAGGAATGACGGCTAGCGTCGAAGATGTTTTGGCTGAAATTGGTCTCAAATACGATATCTTCTATGACGTAGAGCCAGACCCCTCCTTAGAAACCGTACACCGGGGGTTAACATTGATGAACACCTTCAAACCCGATGTGATTATCGCCTTGGGTGGGGGTTCGCCCATGGATGCTGCCAAAATTATGTGGCTGATGTATGAGCATCCAGAGATTGAATTTGAGGGGTTAGCGATGCGGTTCATGGATATCCGCAAACGGGTGTATGAACTGCCCCCCTTGGGTGAGAAAGCGATGATGGTAGCAATTCCCACGACATCGGGAACGGGTTCAGAAGTTACCCCCTTTGCTGTGGTAACCGATCGCCGCAATGATATTAAGTATCCCTTGGCAGACTATGCCTTGACGCCAAATATGGCGATCGTAGACCCCGAATTAGTCCTGAATATGCCCAAGAGTCTCACCGCATTCGGGGGCGTCGATGCCTTGACTCACGCTTTAGAAGCTTATGTCTCGGTGTTAGCTAGTGAATATACCAATGGGTTGGCACTAGAGGCAATTCGCCTAATCTTTAAATACCTGCCTTCGGCATACAAAAATGGTGCCCATGATCCCAAGGCGCGGGAGAAAATGCACTATGCCGCCACAATGGCAGGGATGGCATTTGCCAATAGTTTCCTGGGAATTTGTCACTCCATGGCACACCAATTAGGGGCTATTTTCCATGTCCCCCACGGGTTAGCGAATGCCATGTTAATTTCCCATGTTATTCGCTATAACGCCACGGATGCACCCTTTAAGCAGGCGACATTCTCCCAATACAAGTATCCCAATGCCAAATGGCGCTATTCTCGGATTGCTGATTACCTGCATTTGGGTGGCGATACCGAAGAGGAGAAAATCAATCGGCTAGTTGGGGCGATTGAGGAACTCAAGCGTCAGGTGGGGATTCCGGCGGCGCTTAAGGATGTGATTAAGGAAAGTGAAGCGGAATTCTTCGCCAAGCTGGATGAAGTTGCAGATCAGGCATTCGATGATCAGTGTACTGGCGCAAACCCCCGCTACCCCTTGATTGAAGATCTCAAGGAAATCCTCACCAAAGCCTATCACGGCGACTTAGGCGAGGTTCCTGATGTCGAAACCGTCAACGGCAATGGTGCGATCGGTGATAGCAATATTAAATCCGATACCCAACCTGCTGTTCCGGCTATGTAATCCTTGGCTGGGGTAGGTTGGTTATTTGTCATTCGTCATTCGTCATTTGTCATTTGAACGATAACTCGAAATCAACCTACCTTAGTCCAACCCATTAACAAGTAAAGAGGAGTGAAGATTATGTCATCAGCCAGCGCAGAAAAGGCTGTCTCGGAAAAAACTAAAGCGAAGAAGAAAGAACATCCCAGTGGTGACAAACGCTTTAAAGTGTTAGACATCACCATGAAACGGGCGCAGAATCGTCCAGATGCTTTAATTGAAGTTCTCCATAAGGCACAGGAAGCCTTTGGTTACTTAGAAGAAGATGTCCTCATCTACGTTGCACGCGGACTCAAACTTCCCCTCAGTCGTGTCTACGGTGTGGCAACGTTTTATCATTTATTTTCCCTTAAACCCAGTGGGGCGCATACTTGCGTCGTTTGCTTAGGAACAGCCTGTTATGTCAAAGGGGCGGGGGTGCTGCTGGATAAGCTAGCGGAAGATGCCCATGTTCAGCAAGGCGAGACAACCGCTGATGGCAAGATGTCTCTGGTAACCGCCCGTTGTATCGGGGCTTGTGGTTTAGCACCCGCTGCTGTTTTTGATGGCAAGGTGATGGGGAAACAAACCCCAGAATCAATCATGGAAAATGTCAAAGAATGGCTGGAATAGTCTGATGTCATTGGATTGATGCATAAGGGGAAGGACTCAGGATTTATTATTAAGGAATAACCCTATGGAACTAGCTGAAATTCTGGAAATTGCCGAAAAAGAACAGGCAAGTCGGAAACCGATTCGGGTTCATTGTTGTACGGCGGCGGGCTGTGCGTCCTCGAACTCTGAGCAAGTGAAAAAGAATTTAGAGGATGCCCTCAAAGCGACGGATTTACACAATACTGTGGAAGTCTGTAGCGTAGGGTGCATGAAATTTTGTGGTCGAGGTCCCTTGGTGGAAATTGAGTCGAAGGGACTTCTTTATGAACAGGTGACACCTGAACAGGCTCCCGCAATTGTGGCGGCGATGAATGGGGGAAGTAAAGATGATTCGGATGGCTTAATTCCCCTCGATCCTCAGCATCCATTTTTTACGTTGCAACAGCCGATTGTTTTGGAAAACAGTGGCAAAATTAACCCAGAACGGATTGAGGAATATATTGCCGTTGGTGGGTATCAAAACCTGTATAAAGTTCTCCACGACATGACCCCCGAAGAGGTGGTGGATGAAATTACTCAAAGTGGATTACGCGGACGCGGCGGCGGTGGTTATCCAACGGGATTGAAGTGGGCAACTGTGGCGAAGATGCCTGGGGATCAGAAGTATGTGATCTGTAATGCCGACGAGGGAGATCCTGGTGCATTTATGGATCGATCGGTCTTAGAAAGTGACCCCCATCGGATTATTGAAGGGATGGCGATCGCAGGTTATGCGGTTGGTGCGAATCATGGCTATATTTATGTGCGGGCGGAATATCCGTTGGCGATTAAACACCTGCAAAAAGCGATTACCCAAGCCAAGAAATATGGGTTGATGGGATCTCAGATCTTTGATTCTCCCTTTGACTTTAAAATTGATATCCGCGTCGGTGCCGGTGCCTTTGTCTGCGGTGAAGAAACTGCCCTCATTGCTTCGGTGGAAGGGGGACGAGGAATGCCGCGTCCTCGCCCTCCCTACCCCGCCCAGTCGGGATTATGGGGATGTCCGACGCTGATTAATAATGTGGAAACCTTTGCCAATATTCCCGCGATTATCCGCGAGGGGGCAGACTGGTATTCCAGTATCGGTACGGAAAAGAGCAAAGGAACGAAAGTATTTGCCCTGACGGGTAAAGTCCGCAACACGGGCTTGATTGAAGTGCCAATGGGGATCAGCCTGCGTCAAATTGTGGAAGAGATGGGCGGCGGTACGCCTTTGGGAGAAGTGAAAGCGGTGCAAACGGGAGGTCCTTCTGGGGGATGTGTACCTGCTAATTTATTTGACACCCCGGTTGAATACGATTCCCTAATTAAATTAGGCACAATGATGGGGTCTGGTGGCATGATTGTCATGGACACGGAAACCAGCATGGTGGATGTGGCGCAATTCTACATGGAATTTTGTCGCGGTGAGTCCTGTGGTAAATGCATTCCCTGTCGCGCTGGTACGATGCAAATGTATCAGATGTTGACCAAGATCCTCAATGGACAAGCAACAATGGCGGATCTGGAAAAATTAGAACAACTCTGTGGTATGGTCAAAGCCACCAGCTTATGTGGTTTAGGTCAAACCGCACCGAATCCGGTGATGAGTACGCTGCGTTATTTCCGGGATGAATATCTGACCCTGTTGCAAGATAGCCCCAATGGAAAGGTGGCGGTGAAGTCATAAGCCTTTCCGGGATGATCGCGAAGGGTTAATAGTATGGGTAGGTTGATTCACAATTGTAGGGGCGAGTTTAGGGACAATTGTAGGGGCGGGTTTAGGGACTCAATTCAAATATCCACCGATAAATGAACAACAAAACCCGCCCTGAGTCATCAATTTGTTAGCGAATGACAAATGACCAAGGACAAATGACAAAGGACAAAATACGATATGTCAGTAAAAACATTGACGATTGATGGTATTGATATTGCCGTTGAAGAAGGAACCACGATTCTGAAAGCGGCAGAAGAAGCAGGTGTTCATATTCCGACGTTATGTCACCTCGAAGGCGTTTCCGATGTTGGCGCTTGTCGATTGTGTTTAGTGGAAATTGCTGGGATTAATAAGCTGTTACCGGCTTGTGTTACCCAGGTTGCAGAAGGGATGAAGATTTCCACTCACAGCGAACAACTGCAAGAGTATCGCCGTATGATTGTGGAGATGCTGTTTGCAGAAGGCAATCATGTCTGTGCTGTTTGTGTGGCGAATGGTCATTGTGAATTGCAAGATGTGGCGATTGAAGTGGGAATGGATCACTCTCGTTTCCCCTACCGCTTCCCGAATCGGGAGATTGATGTCTCCCACGATCGCTTCGGCATTGATCACAACCGTTGCATTATGTGTACTCGTTGTGTGCGGGTTTGTGATGAAATTGAAGGCGCTCACGTTTGGGATGTGGCAAATCGCGGTGCTGCTTCTCGTGTGATTACAGGATTGGATCAGCCTTGGTCTGAGGTGGAGGCTTGTACCTCTTGCGGAAAGTGTGTGGATGCTTGTCCCACGGGTTCGATTTTCCGGAAAGGGTCTACCGTGGCAGAAATGGAACGCGATAAAACTAAATTGGAGTTTCTGGTTACCGCACGCGAAGACAAACAATGGACGCGGTGATGGGAATTAGGGAGATAGGGAAGATGGGGAAGATGGGGAAGATAGGGGAGATGGGGGAGATGGGGAAGTTAACACAAAAATCTACCTTACCTATTGCCTATTCCCCATTCCCTATTCCCTGACAAATGACAAAGGACAAATGACCACTCTCTAATCATCACATCATTAATTGAGGGAAACATTAAGCATGGCAAAGATAAAATTAGCAACAGTATGGTTGGCAGGTTGTTCAGGCTGTCATATGTCATTTCTGGATCTGGATGAATGGCTGCTTGAACTGGCTAAACACGTCGATGTGGTGTATAGTCCAGTCGGTTCTGACCTGAAAGACTATCCCGAAAATGTTGATGTTTGTTTAGTCGAAGGCGCGGTAGCCAATGAGGAAAATTTAGAGTTAATTCGTAAAGTCAGAGAACGGACAAAGTTATTGATTTCCTTTGGGGATTGTGCTGTAACTGCGAATGTTCCCGCTATGCGAAATATGCTGGGAGGAACTGAACCTGTTCTCAAGCGTTGTTATTTGGAATTGGGGGATGCGAATAATCAGTTACCTAATTTTCCAGGAATTGTACCGGAATTATTAGATCGGGTATGCCCTGTACATGAAGTGGTTCAAGTTGATTTATTTATGCCGGGATGTCCCCCCTCAGCCGATCGCATTCAAGCCACTGTTGAACCCTTACTGCGGGGTGAACAACCTGTGATGGAAGGACGGGAAATGATTAAGTTTGGATAGTCATTGGTCATTGGTCATTGGTCATTGGTCATTGGTCATTGGTCATTGGTCATTGGTCATTGGTGATATAGATTTTAGGATTAAATCGGGCGCAAGCCTTGCGCCCCTACAGCATAAAAAGGACAAAGGACGTAGCTTGCTTCTCGCGAAGTGAGTAGGACAAAGGACAAAGGACAAAGGACAAAGGACAAAGGACAAAGGACGAAGGACAAAAAAAGTTATGGCTAAAACAGTTGTTATTGATCCGGTTACTCGTATTGAAGGACACGCGAAAATTTCTATCTTTCTGGATGATGCTGGAGAAGTGGAAGATGCCCGATTTCATGTGGTGGAATTCCGGGGCTTTGAAAAGTTCTGTGAAGGACGCCCGATGTGGGAAATGGCGGGGATTACTGCCCGAATTTGTGGGATTTGTCCGGTGAGTCATTTACTGGCGTCGGCAAAAACGGGGGATAAAATTCAAGCGGTGAAGGTTCCGCCTGCGGGTGAGAAATTGCGGCGGATGATGAATTTGGGACAAATTACCCAGTCTCACGCCCTGTCGTTTTTCCATCTGAGTAGTCCTGACTTTTTACTGGGTTGGGATAGTGATCCGGCGACTCGGAATGTGTTTGGCTTAATTGCGGCTGATCCGGATCTAGCCCGCAGTGGGATTCGCTTACGCCAGTTTGGTCAAACGGTGATCGAACTGTTGGGGGCGAAGAAGATTCACCCAGCTTGGGCGGTTCCTGGGGGTGTAAGATCGCCTTTATCGGAAGAGGGGCGGGCTTGGATACGCGATCGCTTACCGGAATCCCGCGCGACTCTCGATACGGCGCTGGGCTTGTTTAAGCAGTTATTGGATAAGTTTTCCACCGAGGTAGAAACCTTTGGTTTGTTCCCCTCCCTGTTTATGGGGTTAGTCGGTAAAGATGGAGTCTGGGAACATTATGATGGTCATCTTCGCTTCAAAGATAGTGAAGGGAATATGGTAGCTGATGGACTCAGTGAGGATGATTATCAAGACTTTATGGGTGAAGCCGTTGAACCCTGGTCTTATCTGAAATTCCCCTACTATAAACCTTTAGGATACCCGGATGGGATTTATCGGGTGGGTCCATTAGCCCGACTGAATATCTGCGATCGCATGGGAACGGAAGCAGCGGATCGGGAGTTACAAGAATTTCGCGATCGCGCAGGCGGTGTAGCCACCTCGTCGTTCTTCTATCACTATGCCCGCTTAGTGGAAATTCTGGCGGCTTTAGAACGGATTGAACAATTAGTAAATGATCCGGATATTGTCTCCAAACGCACTCGTGCTGAAGCCGGAATTAACAATTTAGAAGGCATTGGTGTCAGTGAAGCGCCCAGAGGTACATTGTTCCACCACTATAATGTGGATGAAAATGGCATTATCAAGAAAGTCAACATGATTATTGCCACGGGTCAAAATAACTTGGCGATGAACAAAACCGTGGCACAAATTGCCAAACATTACATCCACGGGAATGAAATACCTGAAGGGTTATTAAACCGAGTTGAAGCCGGAATTCGCGCCTTTGACCCCTGCTTAAGCTGTTCGACTCATGCGTTTGGTCAAATGCCCTTGCATATCCAATTAGTGGGTTCATCCGGGGATGTTGTTGATGAAGTGTGGCGTCAGTAATCTCGCTGGTTTAGGACTTACGCAACGCCTCTATCTGTAGGGTGCGTTAGCGTAGCGTAACGCACCATTGCCACTAGAGATATTCTTCCCTCCCTCGTTCCCAGGCTCTGCCTCCCTAGTTTCCAGGCAGAACCTGGGAATGTTTTATAACTGAATAAGGACACTACTCAATAATTTAATCATATTTGATACTGCTGTCTTGATGCTGTTTCATGGAGAACAGAATCTCGTCTAAGTTGGTTTCTATGTACGAAGAGTAGTCTACAGAATAATTGAGATGTAGTTTATGGAACCTGTACAACTTGAAGAGTTTCTAGGAAGACTTATCTCAATTTGCCGACTCAAATTTAAGCTGGACAGATGAAAGTATTATGAATCCTGAATTATTTTTAGAGCAGAAAGATGTTACACCTTTAATGTTGGCGCTAAACCAATTTGCTCTTAAGGTTAACGATGCCAGTGAGCGCCAAGAGGTTCTGGAGAGCGCTGGTGTCGATATTGCTCTTCTCAGCAATCTGAAACTGGGTGCAACACCCACTAAATTTGCTCCAGCGTTAGTCGCAGCGTTTAAAATTTATCCCATCTCTAATCGGCGCTTGGATTATCACCCGATGGTGAGTTTACTCAAGTACCTATGCGAACTCGCTCCGCTCTATGGACTAGCTGATCAAGATGTTGCTTTATTCACCCGATTAGTTGAGCAGGGACAGGAAAATTTTAAGGCTTTAGCAGCTCGTAATGCAGTTGGCAGAATTGAGTCCCCCAAAGGACAAGGTATTGGTACTGGTGTTCTAATCGGCAAGAATCTGCTGCTCACCTGTAACCACATTTTTAGCAAAAGTCAGGTGCAAGAAGCCTGGGTACGTTTTAACTACACATTCGGGAGCTACTCCTTAGACTCAGATGTCTTTGAACTCGATCTGGATACGGCGATACGCTCTAATCAACTCGATTACGCTTTGCTCAAAGTCAAAGGTGAGCCGAGACAACGGATAACTAACTGCATCAATGCCATACTAGATAGTAGTCAGGAAATTCGTCTGATTCACCATCCACGGGGACAGCATATTGTAATTTCTGGCTTGGGTCAGATTGTGCAAGTCGGAGAGGAGTACATCGACCACAACATCAGTACCGATGAGGGTTCATCTGGTGCGCCAATTTTTAATCGGGATTGGCAATTAGTGGCTATTCATCGGGGAAACCTGGGTATAGGGCGTGCGGGTCGTTCGCTTGAGCCAGGAACTACATCTGGTGTTCCTCTTCGCGCTTTCTGGAAACACATTCAAACTTCATTATCTTGATATTGGCAAGGAAGTGATTAATGAGCTTTTGGCAAAACTTCTCAGAAACCTTCAGGCGAGACTCGCCGAAATATCAAGCCCTTTTCTTACCGGAGTATCGGATTGATGTAGATTACGATACCACACCAATAAACGCGGGGGAAGCCTACTGTCGTTTGTGGTTAGTTGAGATGCGTTTAGCTAGAGATGTGGATTGGTTTAGGGAACGGTATCCTGTCGTTCATGCCGCGATTCGCTTCAATCATGGCGGTCAGTTGGTTACGATTCCCTATCTGGCGGAACCAGGACACCTGCAAGAACTATCGAAAGACAATCTAAATAAAGTCATTCAATGTAACTATCCGTTGACCCCCCTGTTTCCTTATAACGATGGTTTGGTGGAGTTACAAGCTGGATTGTTCAGTATGGTAAATAGTGACCCCATTGGCAAATTTATCAAAACGATGGGGCGGTTTTCCGAGTTACTGCCAGTACCAGAACTCTCAACCGTGGTGAAGTTAGCAGAACCTGTCTATCGCGGGATTGAAGACTTAATTGGTGCTGGGGAAGGTCAGTTAGAGTTGGGGTATCAACAAACTTTTTCGGCTGCTGGTGGTGGAGGAGATAATGACTTCAAGCCAGGTTATTTCGTTGCTATCTTGGCTGAGGAAGACCAGATTAATCCCGATAATCTATGTGTGACGAATGACAGCCTGAAGGTGGGATCTCCGGGAAAAACTAAGGTGTTTGTGCGCGATGGTAAACCGCTTGAAGGCTATAGCTATATGCTATTCCGTATAGAAAAGCGTGCAGCTCAAGATTGGGAATCGTTGACCCAGATAAAGGAATTGGTTTACCAGGCTCAGGATGCTGTGTTTAAAGGTGAATATAAAAAGGTAAAAGCTATCCTCTTTCCTGCGATAAAGGCAACAATTTTTCGCAGTCCTGATTTGACAAAGGCTGATCGCCGAAACATGGTTCTGAAAATTCGCGATCATCTGCGTGAAATTGGCTTACAAGGGGTAACAGTGCAAAAGCGATCGCTCTATTCCATCATGCAGCGACCTTTGCCAGCCGTTGAGGCAGAGACAGAGGCGGAATTGACAGCTTTAGAAACACTTTTTGAACAGTAGGGTGCAGGCAACAGAGGAATCCTGATGGCTAACTATGGACTTTCTTAACTTCCAGGAAAAAGCCCAGCTTCAGCAAATTCTATCGAGGAGTTCACTACTCCAGACGGCTGATGATCGCAGTAACTTTTTGGTCTTTTGTGGTTTAGAAAAGTCTTGTGGTTCAATTCAGCTAGATAAACCTTTGACTAAGTTTTTGATTAGTCTTTTAGTTCAGCTTTCACAAATCTATGTGACATTTAATGGTTCAGAAAGAAGAGGATTAGTTGTCTTTTTAGAATACCTTATCCAGCTCGATTACAACTTATCTACAGAAGACCGAGAGTTTATTCAACTTGCTATTACCAAGTGCCAGTACTGGCAACAACAGCTTGAGCAAGCATCATCTCCGTTTTCTCAAACACAGATGACAAACTATGTGGATTTAACAGAAGCTGAAGTAGAAGAGACGATGAAACGACGAGAATTCCTCAATTTGAGTACTCAAACTTTCATATACTCTAGTTTGCAAACACGTCCTAAATTTGATAATGCTATCGTTCCTCAACTGGGTCAAAACTGGGGTAATGCTATAGATGGCTTCAACTCATCAGGAACTCAGTTGAAAAGGGATAAGAGAGCTGTAAACTCTGACAGTGGCTCTATTTTGACATCCCAGAGAAATCTTACTCTCCATTACCTCGATCACTACGTATTGCAAATGATAGGATATGAACGTCTAAAACCAAAAATACAGCAGGCTATACGCCAAGAATGCCAAGCAGCTACTCGTCTAGCTATACTCTTTGCAGACCAAGTTTTTGTTCCGGCTGTATCTTATTATCAATCTTCGATATGCCGTAAAGTGATTGACTACTATCGAGACATATTTGATACAGGAATAATTAGAATTATAGCTGATGCGTATTCATTAGAAGAGTTCCAAGATAATCGACTAAGAGAGTATGAGCCAGGTAGTATAGAATTTAATCTTTACCAAAAAATATTAGATATTTCAAGACTACAGCCAAGTATTTATAGCTGCACAGAGAATACTACAATCGCTTTACATAATGAATGGAATAATACTCTACTTCAAGACATAGATATTGCCGCAATTTTCGCAGCAAAACTTCCTTACGAACTCCTACCTAATGATATGACGAATCGGCTAATAGCACTACCTGAAAAGCTGCACGATCAAGCATTTATTGTTAGGAATATATACCCTAAATTATTCAGTGAAAACTACATAAGTATAGCCAACGAATTACTAAAGATTATAAATGAACTCTTCTTTAATTGGTTTACACGAAAACTAAAATCTGGTGTAGTCACCGACCTAGTTTACCTCAATCAACTCTCGATAAAGTCGCATGGAGTTAACTTGCCCTACACATCTCTAAAAACTGAACTTATAGTTCAGCATGGGGAATTATTCAAAGAGATAGTGAATTGCAAACCGTATGAGCTTTTAATGCTGAAAAAAGATGCAGTATGGAATGAAGTTTTAGACAACAGCATTTTTCTAACAATTTAAATTAAAATTCTACCTACTGATTTTTTTGCTAATTTCATTAGGCTATAGCCTTTCTCAAGTGGATGAGGTACAACCAATGCTTGCCCAGTAAGGGTTTCATCCCTAAAAATGTACCTCACGCAAGCGAGAACCGCTATATATACCTACCACCCTATTCCCCGGATTTTTCTCCAATTGAAAACTTTTGGTCAAAAGTAAAATCGAGTCTTCGCTCTTGGGGAGCTAGAACTTATCGAGTTTTAGAAGAAGCCCTAGTTCAAGCTTATAGTCAAGTGACAGAACAAGATTTTATCAACTGGTTTACACACTGCTGCTATTGTACCTCACCCAATTGAAAAACGCTATAAAAACATTCAGTATTACATTTGAACGTTAATCTGTCACAATGAGTTAGTAGCTCAAGGAATTGGTACTTTGTTTTGCTACTTCACGGAAAGTAAAGGGGGAGCTTCAGCTAATATAATTTGATTTTCTTCTACACTTTGTTTTCTCCACATTTTTGTACAAATTTCCCTACTTACCCCAGTAAATCCTCCCCAATTTTCGGTAAATTGCACAAGTTTTGTAAATACATCTTTTGATTCTAAAGTATTGTAAAAATGAGCAGTATAAATGTAATTAGCACTCTCTGACATTATTTCGTAGAAGCCACAAGACTTCAGTTTATCTTTTAGTAAATCCATCTCTTTCGACTCTAATTCTTTAAAGCTTTCATAGTTTAGATGAGAAGGCAGCTTAACGTGAATGTCAGCTACTCGGTGAATATCAAGTGGAAGACCTTTGTGCTGAGCATCGGATACACTTAAAGGCAGTTCAGAGATTCTAAACGATTCAGAGTTGAAAGGGAAATGTTGCAGCCCTTCTTTGGTCATGGGTCTAAAGCGATATCTTTTATCATCTTTGTGACTGTACACCTCAGTTTCCACGTACCCGTCAGCATGAGGATGGTTTTGAATGAGGGTTGCTGCTTCTTCACTACGTTCAGTTGTTAACTCAAATAGTGCCCTAGCCCGATGACTCCTTTCTGGATTAATGCAGTACTCGAGAGTGAAATGATATTTATACTTTTCCGGCTGGATTTTTGCAAAGTTATCAAACTCAAAGCCTAGCCTGAGAAGCGCATTTATCAAATTCTCATCAACTATTGTTAAGTCTATGTGCGCTTCTACAATAATGAACTTAGCTGGCTTTACTCTCTTAAAACCTGCTAGCGCACGTATTATATCTGTCAATCGTCCCACTTTTTCTGGATATTCTAAGGTATACTTTATTAAAATATTAATAAGTTCAAAATCTAAATTAGCAAACGGTTTTCTGGTAAGACATAGAGGCAACTTATTAGGTGGTAAAACATAAGCTTTTAGCTCATTGTAAAGTTGATTTAAGGTTAAACTTTCGCTTATCTCATCAACTAACTCTAAAGACTCATCTGTCCATCTCAACAAAATCTGTTTTGAGTTTGGAAACCCTGGTAATGCTTCCAAATTATTTACTAGCTTAGTGAAGACTGGTGATAAATTCATTCAAACCCTCTCAAAACTGAAATGATAGTGTTTTAGATTTAATCTGTTCTCTTGGAATCGATACCAATCACCTTAGAGACTTGCGGCTTAATAATATACCAATCAAGCTTGGCTGAGTTGATGAATACAGCTTTCCTCACTGGTATTTTATTTTTACGCAGCTCCCTTATCAGTATTTTTGGGATCGGGAGGGGTGTCCTTTATCTGAATATGCAGGTAGAACTGACCGTCGCGGTGCTTACAAAGTTGAGACGAAGTCGGGTTCCTCCCTTTGAGTTTTTCTCTCTGGTAGTTACCTGGGTTTAACTCAACTCGCTCTCTACCGTAAACAGTAGAAAGGCTTACCGTCCAGTCGTGTTCACGAAGTCGAAACAAGTCCTTGTCACAATCTATGCTGCTTGGCATAAAGCCTTTGTTTCATGGCTGCCATTATACCACATAACGGGAAATAAGAGGACTCAACCCCCTCAAGATTTGTACCCATGTAGGGCGGCTAAAAAATCGCGGAAAGCCGCACGGTGAGGCAGTTTTGATTTTTTGGTTGGGGTAACTTCAGTTGAAGCCGCAGCCCCTCGCGATTTGGGTGGTAGGCATATCAAACTGTGCGATGGGTTATCTGGGTTATCAGTGTTGATCCTCTTAGGGAAATAGCTTCGGATTGTACTTAGTAACAGATTTTTGGTATTTTTTTTACAATACTCTTCTTATCGACTCATATGAAGCTCCTGGAACACATAGCCAAACATAATAACGTGAATCCTTCAATGGTAATTCCACTGTATTATCAAAATGTTGTTATAGGCGCTGTCCAAAAAAATATTTTACACTTCTTAAAAGAGGACTGCAAAGATGTTTTTATTGTTTTAGATACACATATATTAGTTAATCCAAATATAGGTTCTAGAGAACTGTTTTTTCTTATAAAAGAAGTTGCTTCAATTCTTCATAAAAAGTATAATATTATACCGCCATTGAGAGGAGAGAATTTATCTGTATTTCCACTAAACCGAGTTTCAGAAATATTGAGTACTGAGAATGATGCGAATACTATTCTTCAATCTTCAGGATTATTTGAGATTGACCGGAATGCTACATCTCCATTTGGGATTGTAACATTTGGAGTAATGTTGAATTGCTTTACAAGAAGTAAAGATGGGTCACTCAGCATGTGGATTGCACAAAGATCTCTGAAAAAACCAATTCATCAATATCCTGGAAAGCTAGATCCAATAATAGGTGGTGCTGTAGAAGCTGGAGTTTCACCAAGGCAGGCATTAATTAAAGAAGCCTGGGAAGAATGCTCTATGCCTAAATACCTCGCTGAGAAAGCAGTATATAAGGGGTTTGTTTCCTACTTAATGCGTCAATATGGAGGTATTAAATTTCAGATTTTATTTTGCTACGACTTAGACTTATCTCGTACAGAAATGCCATTTTGGAAACCTCAATTCAACGATAATTCTATTGAGAATTTTTTTTTACTATCTGCTCAAGAAGTAGCAGACAGATTGCGTTATACAGATGACTTTAAAGGAGGTTCAAATCTAATCAAAATTGATTTTTTAATACGAAACAACATTATACAAAAAAACGAAATATTTTATGAGAAGATAAAAAAATCTCTAAGAAATTTGTTATTGCCTTTTCATGAAAGTAGCCAGCAATTTAAAATAGTTTCAGCCGCTGAAATTCAAGAGATTAATTTTTAAATTAGAAGTCTAACTCAATAATAGTGAGTAGAGTTTTTTGCAGTAATCCGTTCTGCATTTAAATTAAAAATGATAGTTTAGCATACTAAGTCCGGAAGACCCGAATATACTAGGTATTAATCTGATGATCATACTGAGCGTCAGAATGAACGGTTAGAAATCCGAAAAAATTCAGCAAGCCCTAATTATTTTCTCTCTCTAATCCTCTGCAAATCTTGCAAAAATTCCTCCCGCGTTCCAGAGTCAAGGATTTCTCCTCTTTCTTGAGTATAGTTACCATTTCCCCATCCCATTTGTTGTAAAAAGCGAATCGTATCGACTTGTCCCAAATAGCTAACCAAAATCTGATAACCCTTTTCTCTTAACTCCAATGGTGTCATAATTAATTTCTCCTTTTACTTAGGATTTCCATAAATTCATTAACCAAATAACAGGGTTGCTTACTGCTACTTTTAAAGCGTCTTGGTGTCGGATAGCATTTTTTAGCAGGCGATCATCAGTAGAGAGAAATATGTCAGCCTGAGCCGCCTCCGCACAAGCTAATAGACAAAAAAATGGTTGAAACCCCTACTAATATCATGTCTGATCAAATACCCCTGAAAAAAATGCCTGAAACTATTACAATACAATAACGACAACGACAAAGCACTCAGGGAGACTATAAGGCGTAAAGGGTAATTTAGCGTAGGAGCGACAGCCGTGATCGATGGCAAAGCTATTTCTATTTCTCTGTTTTCAGGAGCTTTTGGTTTAGACTTAGGTTTAGAACTAGCCGGATTTCATACCGTAAGCGTGGTTGAGAAAGACCGTGATTCGGTAAAAACAATAACCCTTAACCGACCCTATCTTCATGAAAGTGCTATCCCCAGAGCAATTGAAACAATCAGTACCCAAGATTTACTTTTAGAGGGAGGTCGAGTTTTAAGTAAAGGGAGAGCATTACGCCCGAATGAGGTGGATTTGGTAGTAGGTGGCGCACCTTGTCAGCCTTTTAGTACAGCAGGAAAAAGGGCTTCAGTCTTAGACCCTCGTGGCAGTTTATTTATGGAGTTTGTCCGTATTGTTCGAGACATTCAACCCCGATTTTTCGTTATGGAGAATGTAAAAGGGTTACTTTCTGCTGCTATTCGTCACCGACCCATTAACCAACGGGGCGCAGATTATCCACCTTTAGAACCGGACGAAATGAGAGGTGCAGCCCTTAAGGTGGTACTAGCAGAAATGCACAAACTTGGATACAACGTGGTGTACAACCTTTTAGAAGCTGCCGATTATGGGGTTCCCAAAAATAGAGAGCGTGTTGTGTTTATTGGTTCCAGAGAGAGATAGTGAATCTATTGCATTTCCTTTGGCTACCCATTCTCAAGGCGGTAGAGATTTACCCAAGTGGCGTACTTTACGAGATGCGTTAACAAATTTAGTTGAACAAAATCCAGAGTTTACTCCTTACTCAGAAAAGCGCTTAAAGTATTTGAGACTCCTCAAATCCGGACAAAACTGGATATATTTACCCGAAAATTTGAAAAATATAAACAAATTGGCAATGCTGTACCTGTTGGATTAGCAAAAGCCATTGGCACTTATCTTTACAGCTTGATTCAAGGAGATAAACCGCGAAGGAAAGAACTCGTTGAACAACTCTCAGTTTTTACTCTATAGAGTTGCTGCCATTGACGGCTATTTGAGCTAGTAGTAGGCTGGCAAGCTTAAAGTTGTGGGTAAAATTTTTCTGAATCCCTACTCTCATAAGGGTTTGAGAAAATACTTGACCACCGTTTTAAGCTTGCCAAGCCAGTAGGGTGGGCATTGCCCACCCTACTTACCGAATCTCTATTCAGATTCAGAGAATTAGCTGTTGATGCTAGGAGCAGTCAGAGCTACGGGGGTAGCTTCACCAGCCGCCAAGTCTAAGGGGAAGTTGTGAGCGTTGCGCTCGTGCATAACTTCAAATCCTAAGTTGGCGCGGTTGAGTACGTCTGCCCAGGTGTTGACTACACGACCTTGGGAATCCAGGATTGACTGGTTAAAGT
>NZ_JAVJQN010000029.1:0-7622 GCF_040218245.1 Coleofasciculus sp. E1-EBD-02
TAGGGCTTTTTTGAGTAGAATTTCAGGTAAATGGGGCGCAAGCCGCCTCAGAGCATCGGCGCGGTCATACTCATCTCGTATAGCCAGTGCCGCTTCTAGGGCTTCGGGTAGGATTTTGGGTAAATGGGGGGCAATCGAACAGAGAGCATTGGCACGGTAATTCTGATCTTGTATAGCCAGTGCCGCTTCTAGGGCTTCGGGTAGGATTTTGGGTAAATAGGGGGCAATCGAAAAAAGAACATCGGTGCGGGTAAACTCATCTTGTATAGCTCGTGAGGTTTCTAGGGCTTTTTTGAGAAGAGTTTCAGGTAAATGAGGAGCAATCGAATAGAGAGCATTGGCGCGGGTAAACTCATCTTGTATTACCCGTGCTGCTTCTAGCACTTTGGGCAGTAGAATGTCGGGTAAATGGGGTGCAATCTTTGATAGAGCTTCTGCTCGACTACTTGAATCTTGTTTCTGTTGAGCATAAGCTAAACCCTGTTCTGGCGTCCATATCTGCTTCTCCACCAGCGCTGCTATTAACTCAGGCGGGATATTTTTTGCTAAAGAATTAAGAGATGCAATAATCAAGGCATAGCGACACTGGAGTCCAATGGATTCTGATGGTTTCTCCTCATACATCTGTTCCGCTAATCGCCAAGCTCGTGCCACATCGGTGACAAAGTTTCCCAATTTCCCCAGTCTGTCGCACGCCTCATACCAAGCATTACGTCCTTGAGGTGTTGAGGCTTGTAAAAGTTGATGTAGTTCTTGGGATTGACCTGCTTTCTCTAAATGCCAACTCAAATAGTTATGAATATAACCATCATTCGATAACGTGTACCATTGTCCATTTTCAGTCTTGGCACGGTAACGTTCCAAAAACGCCGCATGAGCCTCTTTTAACCTTAATCCCAGTCCTGGTAATTCCTCAGAATAAACCGGGTTAACACTATCGGTTAATAACTCTTTAGCCCGATCATGCATTAAGTCATGGATGCGATAAGTCGGTTTCTCTTCCGGCTGCACCGCTCCAGATAACAACAGTGCTTTAGAACGCAGCGTTCGCAGAATGACTCCAGCTTGTCGCGGTTTCACCTGCCAGAGAACGGCGGCTGTTTGTTGTCCAATGGCAGCATCTTCCGGTAAAACGCCTAACCAAGCAAACTGCTGTAACTGTTCCGGAGATAACTGGCGTAAACTTAGGTTAAATGATGCGTTTAAGCTCAGACGCTTACGAGTTTCTTCACAACTAGCACTCCCAGCGCCACTATCATCTAATGTCTCTAGTCGTGCGACTTCAGCCTGGAAGTCCTCTAATAATTCCCACCAATCCACACCCTCAGCGATTTGAGTTGCTGCCAGTTCTAAAGCTAATGGCAGATACCCTAACGCCTCTGCCAAGTCTAGAGCTTGTCCCTGCTCCTCCTCTGACATCGGCATTCCCGGTCTACATTTATTCAATAACTCCAGCGCCTCGGTTGGACTCATCATGTCCAAGTCATAGCGAATGGCTCCCCGCACAGGAGCCTCACGAGTAGTTACCAAAACCCGACAGTTTGACCCACCCACTTGGAACGGTTCTACATCTTCCGACTTCCAAGCATCATCGACAACTAATAAACTACGTTTGTCATAAAGTAGAGTTCTGAGATGCGTCGAAGCCGCTTGGGGAGTGGTTGGTTTGTAGTCAAAGTCTCCTAATGCGTGAATCCAAGTTGCCAGAAATGAGAGGATATCCGGTTGTTGACCCAGTGTTACCCAGAGAATCCCATCGGAAAAGCGTTGATGAATATCAGAATCATGAGCCAGTGCTGTAGCTAACACAGATTTTCCAATACCACCCAGTCCATAGATGGCACTCACGACTAACGTTCCCGGTGTGGTTTCTTCCGTTTCTAGGAGTAATTTTTTCACGTCCCGGCGCGGTTGGGGGCGCTCGACAAAGTTGGGGGGTAATGGGGGAGCCTGGAAGGGTTTGCCTACCCATTTAGGTTTAGTGCAAAAATTAACAGTCCCATAATTCTGGAAGCTGTTTTGATTACCATGAACCTCACCAACCGCTGTACCAATTGTGTTTTGATTGCCAGAATTCCCGATGTGACCTTGATTATCAACACTGCCAACATCGTCACCAAAGGTATATTGTTTTATCTGGCTTTCATCATCACTCATTACGCCCAGAAACCATACTCACTTTTCACAAGACATCTCGAAACCCTGTCCGATAAGCGTTGCTACAGGTCAAAACTATTACATTGGCTAAGGGCGGGTTTAGTCGCATCTGGGTTAACCAAGAAAGGATAGTTGTAAAACCCGCCCCTACACTCTATCACTCAAAACGATATGCGGTGAAACGTCAGATAAACCGTAGGGGCGCACTGACGTGCGCCCGATTCAATCGTCAACGCTATATCCTTTTTTAGCCGTTTCAGCCGAGGAATCCGCTTCAGCTTCAACCCACCCCCTAACCATTTCAATGGGAATACCAATAGGAGCAAACAACACTTTTAGCGCTTCAATACCACCTTCTTTCAGGGCATTACGGAGTCGGGTTCTGAATGTCGGATTGTGCTTAATTTCTTGTTGCAGCGTTACCACTAAAGCACTTTGTCTTTCAGTTTCAGTAGCATTCGGATAAGTTTGCTTAAGCTGTTCCAGTAGCTGCTGAATTTCGGCGGCGGCTTGGGCTAGTGTTTGCTTTTGCTCTGGTGCATAGTTGTTAAAGTGCTGAAGGTTTTTATAATCGCCTTTAACCTCACCAGCCACACTGCTAATCGTGTTGGATTTTCCAGAACTGCCGATATGACCGTGATTTTCAACACTGCCAACATCGCCATGAAAGTTATATTGTTTCTTAGAGTATGCCATTTGTGTTGAAACCTCACCGAGTTGTTATTGAGATTGATTTAAGCCAAAGAATCATCGATTAATTGCGTTATCTTTATCCTCTAGTCTAGCTTTAAGCTGTAGGTGAAGTGTCAAGTATTCCCTCCAAACCGGGTGTGGAGTGAGGACAACAACTCTCCACTACGGCAATCTATGATAATTTAAACTATTCTTTCCCCCAGAAATGTTTAATTTTTTCAATCATGCTTCCATCTCAACAAAACGTCATAATTGCTCTTTTTTGACCCCTTTTCCGGAATTATCTACGAATTTTCAAGGGTTACAGCAATTGTGAGATGAGTGTGCGATTTTCAGGTATATTATCTATGGTGGGTTTATTCTAGGCAAAATCAATCCCTACACGGCTAAAATCCTTGAAGCTTTGTAACACTTTGTATAATCGTCTGGTTTTCGTCTCACTCCCCATGTCCCCTTCGACGCATGTATTTTTTTAAACTTTAGATAAAAATCATTACTAAGTCTTGACAAAAACACAGATTACACCGAGGGTATGGCGCAGACAGAACACTGAATCGTGAGAGACACAGATTGACACAGAGAGGTAAATAATCTCCCAACAATTCTTACATCGTCTCCCCATTGAGAACTAACGCCTCTGTGTAATCAGTGCTACCAGCCTCCCACCCCCACCTCTACCGTTCCTACCAATCAGAGAAATCAGTGTTACCATCTTGATTCAGCTAGGGAGTGCCATATCCAAACAGGCGATCGCAGACTAAACTAAGAGGCGGTGCAAGACTCGCCATCTGTCGTTATCGTCCTCTCCCAACCCGCTCAGGAGCAAGTATTGATGATTCGCCTGCCTAACAACCACCCAATTTTCAAGGGTTCGAGACTATGGTCAATGGTTGTGGTTTCAGCATCCCTCGTATTGCCCTTGATGCTAGCTCAATCCTTTTATAGCGGTTCTCAACCGATCGCATCTTCTCCCCAGCCCTCTTCGGAGCCATCACCTGAATCGGAAGTCCCACCACCGCCAAATCCGTCCCCGGCTGAAGCCCAATGGCGTCATCGTCTGATTGCCCAAAGTCTTTCCTGGCAACGTCCCTCAACTCCTGTTCCCAAGGCAACCCCATCTCCATCCTCTACTCCTCAAGATACCGCCAAAACTCCAACCTCGGCGGCTCAATCACCGACAGCCAACCAAACCACTCAAACCTCAGTCCAAAAACCCCCCACCCCCCTACCGCCCAAACCCAACGCCCAGACTCAAGCCCAAAGCCCACCCCCGCAATCCCCTCCCGCCGCTTCGGAAAACTCAGCCAAATCAGAAACTCCTCCAGCCAATACTGCAACGTTAGAAATGCGAGTTGCGATCGCGACTGGGGTAAGTTCCCTAAATGTTGGCACATCTACCGCCGGAATCGTGGTGGATGCGGATGGGAAGACATTAGGAAAACTTGAGGCGAACGAAGGAGTTAACGCTCAACCCAATGGTTCTTATCTTCGCATCGGTGAATGGAAAACCCCAGGGGGCGTTTGGCTTAAACCCACAGGTGGCGGATTTGTTTTTGTCAATGGACGGTGGTATCGGGGGGATTTACTCTTAGTATCACGAGGGGATGGTCTACTTGCCGTTAACTATATTGAGCTTGAGGCGTATCTAGCCAGTGTCGTCGGTGCAGAAATTTATCCCAATTGGCCCCCCGCTGCTCTAAAAGCCCAAGCGATCGCGGCTCGTTCCTATGCGATCGTGCATTATATTCGACCCGCTAATCAGTTATACGATTTGGGTAATACTCAGCGTTGGCAAGTGTATAAAGGAATTGAGTCGGAGTGGAATACGACAACTCAAGCGGTTCAACAAACCCAGGGAATGTTTCTCAGTTATAAAGGGGGCGTCGTGGAATCGCTATACGCCGCTTCAGATGATATTGTCAGTAATGTTTTTGGCGGTCAAGGAATGAGCCAAAGGGGTGCTTATCAGTTGGCGATGCAGGGGTATGATTACAAACAAATTTTAGCCCATTATTATCCGGGTGCGGGGTTGTCGTGGCTTGAGGATCAGTGAGGGTCATTTGTTATTCGTCAGGGTTTGACAGGTAACGTTTTCAGCGCTGGAGGGATTTTCAGGCTTAAGTGTATGATCATGATTTCGAGCAGGCGATCGCGATGACATTAGCAACCAAGCGACTAACTTTTGAGGAATACCTGACCTATTCAGATGGGACGAACACCCGTTATGAGTTGGTGAACGGGGAATTAGTAGCAATGAGCATTGGTACTGGGCAACATGGAGAAATCATTGACTTTCTCTATCGGCAAATCGACGCCGCGATTAGGCGTACCGGACATGACTGGATTGTTAGACCTGTAGCAATTGGTGTGCGATCGCCTCGTGCTGGCAAGTGGGATACGTCTCGCATTCCTGATCTAACCGTTATTCCTACCCAGCAGTGGCGTGAGTTAAGAAACCGTGAGGCGGTGATTGAACTTCACGAACCCCCTCCCATTTTAGTAGTAGAAGTCGTTAGTGAATCGACTAAGACTACTGATTATCGTGCCAAGCGGGTTGAATACAACGTTTTAAACATTCCCGAATATTGGGTGATTGACCCACTGGAATCAAAAGTAACAATTTTTACCCTGATTGAGGAACTGTACGAAGGAGCCGAGTTTGCAGGTACTGAGCCAATTGTTTCCGGTACATTTCCAGAGTTGACGCTGACAGCCGAACAGATTTTTCAGGCGGGGGAAATTGACTCTTAGCTTGTCCGACTTAACCAACCCATGCATCTAAGTCGAGGGTGAAGTGATGGGGATGTTGCAACACAAAAGAGCGACCTTGTTTTTTAACCTACATTCCGCAGATCCTGACGGACAGCATTAGGAAGGAATAAAAATTTTACTCCGACAAAATCAATCAGTCCAACAATTCTTGCGTTTCTGTTGCTTTTTTGTTCATTTTTAGACGAACATGGAGTATTAATGATGGAAATTTATCAACTTACATTTAGAAAATAATTTCCTGGATAAAACTTGGATATTTTTTTCAGCATAATGACCACGAAAACAATTTTAATTTCCGCGAATAACTTCGGATTATGACCAAATAGTATTATTTGTATACTCTGATTCATCCATCTTCAACAATTAAATAATATTCCCGGCAATATTTTCCTAAATGTTTCAATATGTGTTGACGTTCTAAGGTTAAATTACTCACGTATCGCTTTCCAGCTACAGTCACTAAATGCACAGCTTGAAACATCTGAAATATCCATCTCATTGTCGGTCTACCTGTTAATTTTTTGACCTGATTTTTCACGGTCTCATTGGCAGATGCTAATTCTTTTCGCAATTTTCTTTGGGCGAGGTTATACACTAACAAACATAGTGCCATTATCATCGCAATCGCTTCCACCCTCTGGGGATTTTTAACGAATACACTCGATGTGAATAACAACGGATCTTTGAGAAATCTAAATCCTCTTTCGTTACTTTGTTGTCCTTTATATTCTTCTAATATCTCCTGATTACTTACCTCAGTTCCGTCTAATATATTCGTCGCTAAAATAAATCTGCCTGCTTTGATTTTTTCCGCTTCGATGACGGATTCTCGCCTCTCAACTTGACCACTAACTTGATAGAATTTTTTCTCGCTCTTTTTCTCAGGCTGCTTGACTCGTTTTTCTCGACATTCAATTTCTTTTATTTGGTGATATTTCCATGAATTAGAAAGTGTTTTTATCGCTTTCTTGGCGTCGTCTTTACAAGCCAACAACTGTCTGTAAAGCTTACGTACACTGGCTTGTGCCTTTTCTTCTTGTTTTTCTATATGCTTGTTTATTTGTTTGACCCTTGCTTTTTTTCTCGCTTCGCTTTCTACCACTACCCATCTTTGTTTGATTCCGCCGTATTCACTTTCTCGCTCAGCCATCTTATATCCTTTTATTTGGCTCTCTTCCCATTCCTTCTCTTCAATCTCTACTATTTTATTTTTTGCCTCTTTCACACTTAATGGCACTCTTGTTATCCATTTCATTCCTCTCATCGCTGATAAATTATCTGCTGTGTATAAGGCACTATCTCCCACATATATCCCCGCAAATGTCCACTGTTTTTTAAACTCTTTTAATCTTTCGACAAATACACTTTTATCATCGACATTTCCGGAATCCACTTTTAGATACAGCGGCACGTCTCCATCTCCGGTTACAATCATGTCAATGATAAATTGTTTCAGATCTGGTCTTTTATCTCTCGAATATCCATGAACTATCTCTATGGCTTTCATTTCGGGTTCTACTTCTCGCTCTTCTCCTTCAATTATTTCGTTATTTTTTCCCTTTATTTCATACTCTCCTTGTACTGCCATTGAACTCCCATCTATATGAACACTGTTCATTTCTACTTGAAAAATATGCGTTGCTTTTAGGGATACTGCTGTAAATATTTTCGTTATTCCCGCTCGGTGATATTTGTCTAATCCTCTTCCTAATCGGTCATCATTCAAATGTTCCGGCAATACTCCTTCTCCTATTAGGTGTTCTGTAGCTTTCCCCACGAAAAAGTTTTCAAATAGATATAGTGGGGCGCACAAAAATCCCAATCCATTCAAAATCATCGCTTTCATGACTTGTCCGGGACTAAGAGTTTCTTTCTTTTTTATCCCTACTATTTTATTCACTTCTTCCACCAATCCCATCTCATCTATTATTCCCGCCACTATTCCTAAATGGTCTAAATTTTCAATTTTTAGCGTATCCTGACTCTCTTTCATGCTTTTT